>SBGG01000077.1 GCA_006226685.1 Sphingomonadales bacterium | reverse complement strand
GAAAAGCCTGGAAATATCGACATATTCCTGCGCCTTTCCTCCTTGCGCTGAGCCATTTTGCTTCAAACCTCAACGGTGCCAGTAAGGGGGCCTGAACCTATGGCTCCATCGCATAGCGCCGGATCAGCATGTAGAGATAATCGCGGCCGCGATACATGCTCTCCGTGCGGATGCGTTCATTGACGCCATGGGCGCCGTTGCTGTCCGGGTCCAGCAGGATGCCGGGGATGCCGTAAGTGGGAATGCCCGCCGCGTTGAGATACCGCCCGTCGGTTCCGGCGGTCAGCAGGGTCGGAACCACAGGAACACCCGGGAAGATGATATGGGCAACCTCTTCGGCGGGGTGTAAAATCGCCTCGGTCAGGGGAGGCGCGACAGCCACGGGGGAAAGTCCCTCCGCCGGGGTGGCCGGAGTGATGGAAATGGCGGCATCGTCGACCGCCTCCGTCAGCGCGCGGTGCACGGCATCGCTTGTGTCGCCGGGCAGCAGGCGGCACTGAATGGTCGCGCGGGCTCGTTGCGGTAATGCGTTTACCGCATGGCCGCCCTCCAGCATCGTCGCTACGCATGTGGTGCGCAGCATCCCATTATAGGTCGGGTCGCTGGTGACGATGGCTTCTGCCGTCCGGTCAGTGGGATTGGCGGCGAGGGCCCGCATGGCGCGGCCTTTGGTTCCACCGACAAGGGGGGCCATGCGTTCGAGATAGGATCGGGTGGTGTCGCTCAGGTGAAGGGGAAAGCGAAGCGCCCTGATCCGCAGCAGGGCCGCCGCGAGGTCGTAAATCGCATTGTCGGCGCGCGGGCGGGAACTATGCCCGCCCGCATCGCGGGTTTCGACGATGAAATTGGCGGAGCTTTTTTCTCCAACCGCCAGATAGAGGGCGACGGGCTTGCCGTCCTGATCGGTAATGCCATGGCCGCCTTCGTTGAACGCCATCGCCGCTTCCACCGCGTCGCGCCGATGGTCCAGCAGCCAGGTGACGCCATTGACACCATTGCCGCTTTCCTCGCCGCAGGTCAGGGCGATCTTGATCGTGCGCCGGGGACGAAAGTCTTCCGCCTTCATCCGGATCAGGCTGTCGACCCATATGGCGGAAAGCGCCTTGTCGTCGATCACCCCGCGCGCGATGAAATAGCCGTTTTCCTCGACCATTTTGAACGGGTCGCGTGGCCAGTCCTCGCGCCGGGCCGCGACGACATCGATATGATCGACCAGCAGCATGGCCCCGGCATCAGGGTCGCTGCCTTCGATCCGGGCGATAAGGCCGCCTTCCTTCGGATGCCCGTCCGGCACGAAAATTTCGGCCTGCTCCTTGTCGAAACCGGCCTTGCGCAGATGGTCCAGCATTTTTCGGGCCGCCAGCGTGCAGTCGCCCGACGGGATCGATGTGTCGGTTTCCACAAGGTCGCGATAGATATCGAGAAAGGCCTGCTGGTCCGGTCTTGTCGGTTGTGCGGCCGCAGGCGTCACAAGGGTCGCGATGCCCATCGGTCCGGCAATCATAGCCAGAAAATTGCGTGTCATTGCCTCTCCTCGGCATGTCTTAATCCCTGAGGGGCACTGTCGCATTCTTCCAAAAATTGCACAACAGGATATTATTTGCGGGTGAGATGTCGTATTGGCGCTTCGTGGCGGCATGTCCCGGCGCTGTTTCTGTTGCGCCCTCTTGCCGCTATGGATAAGAAGCCGGATCACTTTTCCAAGGGATCGCCCGTGACCGTATCTTGCTCCTCGATCATCAGAACCTCCGTCACGGCCGTGGCGATGCTGGCGCTCGCGGCCTGTTCGCGCGAGGGGGAGATCGACCAGACCGGCGGTATCGTCGCGGTGCGCAGCTCCTGCCCGGCCGCCGCCATCCCGGCAATGACCGGCGATATCACCCTGTTCAACCCGGCGGGCAGCACGGACGCTTCGGCCATTGACGTGGTGGCGGAAATCACCAATTTGCGATCGACCTGTTCCGAGGCCGGGGATAAATTCTACACCGAAGCCACGTTCGACGTGCAGGCCCGGCGCAGCGACGCGAGCGAGGCGCGGCAGGTGACGCTTCCTTATTTTTCGACCGTGGTGCGTGGCGGCACGTCGGTGATCGCCAAGCGGGTAGGGCAGGTGACGCTTTCTTTCGTACCGGGAGAATATCGCGCCAGTGCCAGTGCCACGGCGGCATCCTATGTCGATCGCGCCGCAGCCACCCTGCCGCCCGAGCTTGACCGGCAACTGCGCGGCAAGCGCAAGGCCGGGGATGCGGATGCGGCAATCGATCCCTTTTCCACCCCGGAAATGCGCGCGGCGTTGCAGCGCACGAGCTTTGAGCTGCTGGTCGGGTTCAATCTGACTCAGGATCAGCTCCGCTATAACGCTACCAGATAATCGATAGTCCCTCATCTTCGGCGATCTGCCCGGACGGCGCGCCGAGGGGGTAGATAACAGGATGATGACGTGACCCTTTATGTTCGTTTCGCCGCCCATATGGAGGCGCTGCTCGATGCCATGGAAGCCGCCGGGGAATTGCCGGGTGGGCTGAACCGCAAGCCGGTGACGGTCGAACCGCCGCGCGACCCTTCCCATGGCGACCTTGCCACCAATGCGGCGATGGTGCTTGCCAAGCCCGCGGGAACCAATCCGCGCGAACTGGCCGGGAAAATAGCGGCTCGCCTTGAGGCGTTGCCGGAGGTCGCGGAGGTTTCCGTTGCCGGGCCGGGTTTCCTCAACATGCGCCTTACCCCCGAAACATGGGCGGCGGAACTGCGCGAGATTGAGCATCTGGCAGGTGATTATGGCCGGTCGGACAGCGGCAAGGGCATTTCCGTCAATGTCGAATATGTCTCGGCCAACCCCACCGGCCCCATGCATATGGGGCATTGCCGGGGCGCGGTGGTTGGCGATGCGCTCGCGACCTTGCTCCAATATGCCGGGCATGAGGTAACGCGCGAATATTATATCAACGATGCGGGCGGGCAGGTCGATGTGCTCGCCCGGTCCGTTCACCTGCGCTATCGCGAGGCGCTGGGCGAGGATGTGGGCGAGATACCCGAGGGGCTGTATCCCGGTGCCTATCTGGTGCCGGTCGGGCATCATCTTGCCACCCATTATGGCTCCCGGTTCGTCGATGCGCCGGAAAGCGAATGGCTCGTGCTGTTCCGCCAGACGGCGGTGGCGGAGATGATGGAGATGATCCGGGCAGACCTTGCGTTGCTCGGCATCCATCATGACGTTTTCTCGTCCGAAGCCGAATTGCAGGCGGCCGGAAAGCCCGAAGCTGCCGAGGCGTGGCTGCGGGTCCATGATCTCGTTTATGACGGCGTGCTCGAAGCGCCCAAGGGCGAGGTGCCGGAGGATTGGGAGCCGGTGGAACTGCCGCTCTTCCGTTCGACGAAATATGGTGACGATCAGGACCGGCCGATCAAGAAGTCGAACGGGCAGTGGACCTATTTCGGCGCCGACATGGCCTATCACTATCAGAAGGCGCAGAAATCCGACCAGCTGATCGACATCTGGGGTGCGGATCATGCCGGTACGGTGAAGCGGATTCAGGCGGCGGTCGCGGCGCTGACCGAGGGCAAGGCCCGGTTCGACGTGAAGCTGGTGCAGATGGTGCGCCTGCTGCGCGACGGCGAGCCGGTGAAGATGTCGAAGCGCGCGGGCAATTTCGTCACGCTCGCCGATGTGGTGAACGAGGTCGGCAAGGATGTGGTGCGCTTTACCATGCTCACCCGCAAGGCCGATGCGCAGATGGATTTCGACTTCGCCAAGGTGGTGGAAGCCTCGAAAGATAATCCGGTCTTCTATGTGCAATATGCCCATGCGCGGATCGCGTCGCTCGGGCGGCGGGCGCAGGAGGCGGGCGTGCCGCTTTCTGAGCCGGACATGTCCCTTCTTGGGACGGAGGAGCTGGCGCTGGTCAAGCTCGCGGCGCAGTTTCCGCGTATCGTCGAAGGCGCCGCGCAAAACCGGGAGCCGCATAGAATCGCCTTTTATCTGAATGATCTGGCGGCAGCTTTCCATGGCTGGTGGAACATGGGCAATGACGATCCGGCGCGGCGCGTCATCATGGTCGACGATCCGCAGATTACTTCGGTCAGGCTTTTCTTGGCGCGCCAAATAGGGCAGATAATCCGTAACGGGCTGGCGCTCATGGGGGTTGAGGCGCTTTCGGAGATGCAATGATGGTCGACCGCATGTATGACAGTCTCGCGCTGGACGATGAAGACCGTCTGCCATGGCTGGAACCTGCCTATGACGATGAGGATGAGCGTGAGGTTTCGCCGCTGCGTCTCGCCTTGTTCGTGCTGGCCGGGCTGGCCCTGATCGGTCTGGTGGTCGCGGGCATCTATCTGATTCGCAGCCACCTTTCCTCCTCGGGCGAGGCCCAGCTCATCGCGGCGCCAGCGGGCAGTTACAAAATTCCTGCCGCTGACGCCGACGCCAAGAAGTTTCAGGGCGAGGGCGATGCCAGCTTCGCCGCGAGCGAAGGGGTGGAGCGCAGCGGGACAATCGATCCGACGCGCCTGCCCGAGGCGCCTATCGTCGGCGGTCCGGCGGGCAAGACGGCGCCCGCAACCGAGGTGGCGAGCGCGGCTGCGGCCTCTCAGAAGGTCGAAACCACCGTTGCGGACCGTACTGGCGACAAGGCGAAGGCGCCCGCCAGATGGGCCTCCCCCGAAGTGGCGGGCGGCACCATCCAGCTCGGCGCCTATGGCAATGAGGCGCTGGCACGCGATGCGTGGAAGCGTTTTTCCAAGCGGTTCGATTATCTCGCCGACCTCACTTATGATATTCAGCCGGTGACCGTTGGCGGTTCCAAATTCTATCGCCTGCGCGCGGTCGCGGGCAAGGATGCGGCGACGCTCTGTGGAAAGCTGAAAGTCGCGGGTGAGAATTGCATCGTGGTGAATTGATTTCACCCGCCCCCCGACATTTCCGTTCTCTCCGCGCATTTCCCTTTTCCCGCGGCTTGCTGCGCGCTAGGTTCTTGTCATGAAGCCGGTAATTTTCGGGCTGGCCGGGGAGGCGCTCCATGCGGAGGAACAGGCGTTCTTTCGGGATAGCGAGCCGGCGGGCTATATCCTTTTTCGTCGCAACATCGCCGACAAGGCGCAGCTTCGCGCGTTGACCGACGCGTTGCGTGATCTGCACGGGCGCGACGATCTTCTCATCATGATCGATCAGGAGGGCGGGCGCGTCGCGCGGATGCGGCCGCCGGTCTGGCCGGAATTTCCGTCCGCACAGCGTTTCGATTCGCTCTATGAGGTCGCTCCGTCGAGCGCGATCGCCGCCGCGCACGCCAATGCGCAGGCCATTGCCACGACTCTACGGGAATGCGGCATTACCGTCGATGCGTTGCCTCTGCTCGACGTGCGGCAGGAGGAGGCGAGCGACATCATGGGCGATCGCACTTTTGGTGCGGAGCCGATGCGGGTCGCCGCGCTGGGCCGGGCGGTGCTCGATGGCCTGCGTGCGGGCGGCGTGGTCGGCATCGTTAAACATATGCCGGGCCATGGCCGCGCTGCGGTCGACAGCCATTTGGAGCTGCCCATCGTCACCGCCGATGAGGCGATGCTGGAAACCGACCTTGAGCCGTTCCGAACGCTCAATCAGGCGCCGATCGGCATGACCGCCCATATCATCTATACCGCTTGGGATGCGGAGCGCCCGGCGACGCTGTCTCCGACCGTAATCGATGCTATCATTCGGGGACGGATCGGTTTCGATGGGCTGTTGATGTCCGACGATCTCGACATGAAGGCGCTGAAAGGCGACATTCCTTCGCTTGCCGCCGGGGTGGTGGAGGCGGGGTGCGACCTCGCGCTTAATTGCTGGGCGAAGATGGACGATATGATCGGCATCGCCAATGCCTTGCCGGATATCAGCGCGGTGTCGCGCGCGCGGCTCGACCGGGCGATGGCGACGATCGCGGAGGGCCTTGAGGAGCCCGAGCCGCTCGAAAGCCTGATGGCGCGGCGCGACGCTTTGCTCGGCGTTATGGCCTGATGGCGGACGCGGGCGCGATGGACGATCTGTTCGAACCGGAGCGCCCGGCGGGCGAAGTGCTGACCGTCAGTTTTGAAAGCTGGGAGGGGCCGCTCGACCTGCTGCTCACCCTTGCGCGGGCGCAGAAGGTGGATTTGCGCGAGATTTCGATTCTAGCGCTGGTCGAGCAATATCTGGCCTTCATCGCCGGCGCGCGCGCCACCAAGCTGGAACTGGCCGCCGATTATCTGGTGATGGCCGCCTGGCTCGCTTATCTTAAATCCGCGCTGTTGCTGCCCAAGGCGCAGCAGGAGGAACCCAGCCCCGAAGAACTGGCGTTGCGCCTGCACTTGCGGTTGCAGCGGCTGGCGGCGATGCGCGATGCGGGCGCGCGGCTGATTGCGCGTGACAGGCTGGGCCGGGATGTGTTCGTGCGGGGCGCGCCGGAAGGATTGCGTGTGGACAAGGTCGCGATCTGGCAGGCCAGCCTTTACGACCTGATCGCCGCTTATGGGCAGGTGAAGGCACGCACCCGGCCCGTTACCCATGTCGTGGCGCGCCGGCCGGTGATGACGCTGGATGAGGCGATTGAGCGGGTCGGGCGGCTGGTTGGTGCACGACTCGACTGGACCCGGCTGGAAAGCTTCCTGCCCGAAGGGGTGGAAGGCGCACTGGGGCGATCGGCGCTGGCGTCGAGCTTTGTCGCCATGCTCGAACTGGCCCGGCAGGGGCGGCTCGACATCCGGCAGGAAGGGCTGTTCGAGCCGATTTTCCTGCGTAGCGCGCAGCCGGGAACAGGTGGCGCGGAGGCTGCGCCGCAATGACGGGTGGGGAAAGCGAGGGGCCCGATGAGCGCAAATCGCGCGAGGGTCGTGGCGGGGAACCGGACGATTTGCTCCGCGCGCTGGAGGCGGCGCTGTTCGCGAGCACAGAACCGCTGACGATAGCGCAATTGCGCCAGATATTGGGGGAGGCGCCGGACCTGCCCGACGCATTGCGGCGTCTGGCCGGGGACTATGCCGGGCGCGGGATCAATCTGGTCGAACGCGGCGGGCGCTGGCATTTCCAGACTGCGCCGGACATGGCCTGGCTGCTGCGTCGGGATAGGGAAGAACCGCGCCGCCTGTCCCGCGCGGGAATGGAGACGCTGGCGATCATCGCCTATCACGAACCGGTCAGCCGGGCCGAAATAGAAGCGATCCGGGGCGTGCAGGTGGCGAAAGGCACGATCGACGTGTTGATGGAAGCGGGCTGGATACGGCCTGCCGGGCGCCGGGAAGTGCCGGGCCGTCCGTTGATTTATGCGACCACACCGGAGTTTCTCACCCATTTCGGCCTCGGCAGCCGCCGCGATCTGCCGGGTATCGAGGATTTGCGCGCGGCGGGGCTGCTCGATCCGATCGATCTGGTGTTAGAAGGGCTTTCCGGGCAGAGTGTCACAGAATCGTCGCTGGAAAATGGTGAGGGGGGCGACTAAATAGAAAGCTCACCCCAAGGAGATTTGTAATGGGTTCGTTTTCACTGATGCACTGGGCGCTGGTGGTGCTGGTCATCGTTCTGCTCTTTGGCGGCGGCAGGATTTCCTCGCTGATGGGCGACGTTGCCAAGGGCATCAAGGCCTTCAAAAAGGGCATGGCCGATGACGAGAGCGCCGATGCGCCGCGTCCGGTGAACCGCATCGAGGGGCAGGCCGCTCCCGATCCGACGGTTTCGTCCACGAAGGAAGAGCAGAAACAGGGCTGACCGGGCCGGTTTGCGCGGGTTCGGATTGAGTCATGTTGGATATAGGTTCCAGCGAGCTGCTGATGATCGTGGTGATCGCGGTCGTCGTGATTGGCCCGAAGGATTTGCCGCGCGCGCTGTATAAGGTGGGGCAGGTCATCGGCAAGGCGCGGGCAATGTCCCGACATTTCCGTTCCGGCATCGACGCGATGATTCGCGAAGTGGAAATGGAAGATCTGGAAAAAAAATGGGCGGAGGAAAATCGCCGGATCATGCAGCAGCATCCGTCTGCTCCGGTAGCGGATTCGGGCGATACCGATAAGGCCGCGGAAACGCCTGCTCTGGCCCAAGGGAATGCGGCAGGCGATGTGCTTGCGGAAAGTGCTGCCTCTGCCGACGGGAATGGCGCCGCCGTTCCCGCGCTGCCCGGCTCTCAGGACCCTGCACCGGCGGGCGGAAAGAGTGCATGAAAGATATTGATGACAGTAAGGCCCCGTTGCTCGAACATCTGATCGAGTTGCGCTCGCGCCTGCTCAAATGCGTGGTTGCGCTGTTCCTTGGGTTCATTCTCTGCTTCGCCTTTTCCGAGCAGTTGTTTGCGGTTCTCGTGCATCCGTTGAAGCAGGCGTTCGGGGCATCGGGGGGCAAACTGGTCTACACCAAATTGTACGAGGCTTTTTTCGTTCAGGTGAAGATCGCTCTGTTCGGCTCTTTCTTTCTGTCCTTTCCGATCATCGCCAACCAGCTCTGGGCCTTTGTCGCGCCGGGTCTTTATGCGAAAGAAAAAAGGGCCTTGCTTCCCTTCCTGCTGGCGACGCCGATCCTGTTCCTTGCCGGGGCGAGCCTTGCCTATTTTGTGGTTATGCCCACGGCTTTCCATTTCTTCCTCGATTTTCAGGGGAATAGCGGCGGGTTGCAGATTGAGGCGCTGCCGAGCGCCGATGCCTATCTGGGCCTCGTCATGCAGTTTATTCTGGCCTTTGGCATCAGCTTCCTGCTGCCGGTGCTGCTGATGCTGCTCAACCGCGCGGGACTGGTCAGCCGGGCTCAGCTGGTGGGCATGAGGCGCTATATGATCGTCGCCGCATTCATCGCCGCTGCGGTCCTGACGCCGCCCGATGTCGTCTCTCAGCTGATGCTCGCCGTGCCGATGATCCTGCTTTACGAATTCACCTTGCTGGCCATCTGGTTCACCGACCGCAGGCAGCAAAAGGAAGAGAACAATCTCGCCCTCTCCGGCGAATAGAGCATTTTCGGGGAGGATGGTTGTAGGGAAAGCTGAACATCTTTCCGGGGGAAGCGAAGCTCGAGATGGCATCCATCTGAATGGCGCCCGGGCGATGTTCCCGATATAGCCATGCCCCGATAATATTTGAGCCCGGAACGCGGTGGTGGGGGGGAGCGTTCCGGGCTCTTGTTACGGACGGCGGTAGCGGGGGGCAAAGGGTCGCCGTCCGCACAGGAGAACGAGGCGTGAGCCTTTTGGTTCCTCTGGTGGATCAAAAAAATGGCGGACCCATTTTCTCTTCAAGTCATTGATAATAAATTGCTTTCATGAATCGTGACGGAAAATGAACAACGCGCGGGAGGAGAAATGTGCATTTTGCGCGACGGGCCGGGGAAGGACCGGGGAGTCTGCGTCGCCATGAAGGTCCGCGAACCCGAGCTATAGGGGGCCTTGATTTTCCTTTTCTTGGCAGCTTTCCGGCCCTGCGCTATGGAGGGGCCATGATTATCGCCCAAGACAGCATTTCACTTATCGGCAATACTCCGCTGGTCCGTCTGGACGGGCCATCGCGGGAGAGCGGATGCGATATTTTCGCCAAGTGCGAATTCGCCAATCCGGGCGCTTCGGTCAAGGATCGGGCTGCGCTGTTCATCGTGCGCGACGCGGAAGAAAAAGGGCAGCTCCTGCCCGGCGGTACGATTGTCGAGGGGACGGCGGGCAATACCGGTATCGGTCTGGCGTTGGTCGCCAATGCGCGCGGATACAAGACCGTGATCGTGATGCCGGAAACGCAGAGCCGGGAAAAAATGGATACGCTGCGCGCGCTGGGGGCGGAGCTGGTGCTGGTGCCTGCTGCGCCCTATTCCAATCCCGGGCATTTCGTGCACACCTCTCGCCGTATCGCGGAAGAGACGGAGGGTGCGATCTGGGCCAATCAGTTCGATAATATCGCCAATCGCAAGGCGCATATCATCGGTACTGCCGAGGAAATCTGGACCCAGATGGAAGGACGGATCGATGGTTTTATTTGCGCGGCGGGAACGGGCGGTACGGTCGCCGGTGTCGGGCTGGGGCTGAAAGCCAAGGACGAAGGCGTGGCCGTCGGCCTTGCGGACCCTTATGGCGCGGCGCTGTATAATTATTACGCGCATGGCGAGTTGAAGGCGGAGGGAAGCTCCGTCGCCGAGGGCATCGGGCAGGGCCGTATCACCGGCAATCTGGAAGGCGCGCCGATCGACATGCCTTTCCGCATTTCCGATGAGGAGGGGTTGTACTGGGTCCGCCGCCTGCTTGCTGATGAGGGGCTGTGCCTTGGCCTGTCGAGCGGTATCAACGTCGCGGGCGCCGTGGCGATGGCGCGCGAACTCGGCCCCGGCAAGCGGATCGCGACGATTCTGTGCGACACGGGTTTCCGTTATCTGTCTACTCTGTATAATCGGGCATGGCTGGAAGCGAAGGGCTTGACCGTTTTTCCCTGGCTTGCCGGAAATGAAGGGGCATAGAGGGGGAACTCCTCAATGAACCGCGGACAGGTGAATATGCAGGACCCGGTCAGACGCAAGGAAGGCGTGCAGAGAATCCAGATCGGTCTGTCCGGTTTGGCTGGTGTGGTGCTGCTGATCGGGCTGGCCAATATCGTCGTCGATAATGTGCGTAAGGGCGATGCCTCGCAGGAGAGTGTCGCTGATGCCGGTAATGCCGCCGCGCCCGCACCCGTGGGGGTGCCGGAGGACAAGCCGACCGAACCGCTGGCCGAACTTGGCGTAGCTCCTGCGTCGGACAGCAGTGCGCAAAAACCGGTGGTCGCCGACCTTCAGCCTGACCCCAATCTGAAAGAACCGATGGACAGGCCACCGCCGGTCGCTCCGACCCTTCCTCCCGATCGAAGAAAGCCGGCGACGCAGCCCTGATCCGGGGCGTGCCGGTCAACGGGGCTGTTCGCATATGAGTGCTTTTCGCCCGTTGTTGCCTTCGCTCGTCGCCACCGGGCTGGTTCTGGCGCTTTCCTTGTGCGTGGTGCTTGCGGGGGTGTTGCCGCTTGCCATGCCGATGGGGCTGGCGGCGGGCGGCGTGCTGGAAACGGGGCAGGTCGAACCGGCGCGCTGGTGGCTGGGTGGCGTAGTGGCGCTGGCGGTCTATATCGTGCTGACCCGTCGCTGGCCGCGCGCTGTGCGGCTTTGGTGGCTGGCGATACTGATGGTGGCCATGGTGGCGGGGGTGCT
Organism: Sphingomonadales bacterium; assembly: GCA_006226685.1. GTDB lineage: Bacteria > Pseudomonadota > Alphaproteobacteria > Sphingomonadales > Sphingomonadaceae > Sphingobium. The sequence continues at coordinate 32,596 of SBGG01000077.1, read as the reverse complement.
GGCCTTCGCGTATACCGCTTCCTCCCGCCAGCCGCGCCGCGTAACGGATTCGCTGGCGCGCGTCGAAGCGAGGGGCCCCGCCGAAGCGCGGATGGTCGGTGTGGTGACGGCGCTCCCGCTGTTCTGGCCCGAGGGGCAGGGGGTAAGCGAGATATTGGCGGAATCGGCGGCGGAAGGCCGGCCCTTCGTGACCCGCCATCCCGTGCGGGCGATCGATTATCTTGATGTGGCATCGCTTCGCGGCCTTGAGGCTGTGCTGGTGGCGCAGCCCCGGCTGCTCCGGCCGGAAGAACTGGTGGTATTCGATCAATGGGTGCGCAATGGTGGGCGGGCCGTGATTTTCGCCGACCCGCTGCTTGTCTGGCCGAGCGAACTTCCCCCCACAGATCCGCGTCGTCCGCCGCTGACGAGTTTGCTCGACCCTTTGCTGGCACATTGGGGGCTGCGGCTTGCGCCCGCTAGGCAAAGGCATGTGGAGAGACGGATGCTGGGGACCGGGCATGTGGTGATCGCGGCGGGGGCGTCTCATTTTACGCTTGTCTCCGGTGGAGATGTGTCCGCGCGATGTGTGCTTGCCGAGCAGGGGATGATGGCCCTGTGTCGTATCGGTCGGGGGGAGGTGCGCCTGATTGCTGATGCTGACCTGCTCGATGAGCGTTTGTGGCTTGCCGTTCCGGAACATGCCGATCGCTCCGAAAGCTGGGCTGCCGATGTGCCCGCACTGGTTGACGGGTGGCTCGATCACCCGCTGCGGGATCCAGCCGGTTCTCCGTTGCGCGTGACCGGAGAGGCTGCGCTGCCGCTGGCGATGCGGGCCGCGATTTTCGTTTTGCTGCTGTGTGTGGGGTTCGGCTGGGGCGGTGCGATATTGTGGTTGCGCAGGTCATCGTCCCAAAACGGGAAGGGGGGAGGGAACGGAGGCGGAACAAAATTCAAGGGAGTGCAAAAAATGCGGTGAAAACCAGATTTGGACCGCCCATTCCCAGATTTTCCCAACTTTACCCCTTTTCACCCGACTGATCCCTTGGTACTCACAATGACCGAGGGGCTGTGAAAGCTGTACGATTCCTGTGGCGGAGAGGCGTTCCCCAATGCGCTTTTCCGGGCGGCTTCGTGCGGCCTGGATCGGTCCGCAATTGGGGCGAGGCGCACGGGTGTCTGAGGGCATCATCTTTTCTGGAAACGGCATCTGCGTAGCAGACGGTAAGGGGCGCTTTGCCTTGCCGCTCGACATGCGCAAGGCGATCAAGTCCAGTAGCGGCGAAAACAGGCTGTGCCTCACCATCCATAATCAGCTTCCCTGCGCGATCGGTTTCGGCCTCTCTCACAAGCAATGGCTTGAGGAGCAGGTCGTCGAGATGGAGCGTGTCGCTCGCGAAAAAGGTGTCGATTTCGATGCCGAAGCCGAGCGCGAGGCCCGCTTTGCCGACATGGAGGACCTGAATTTCGACGATGGCGGCCGCTTCGTCATGCCCCCCGATATCAAGGACATGATGGGTATTTCCGATACCATCGTCTTTGTCGGCGTGAGCCGCCACATCCAGATGTGGGACCCGCAGGCTCTGCTTGCCAGTGAAGGGCGCAGCCCCCGCGTTCGTCACGCGGTCGAACGTTTCCTTGCCGAGCGGGCGGCCGGAGGCGGCAAGTGAGCGGCGTGCCGGAAATCCCCCTTTCGGAGCGGACAGCCCCCCATGTGCCGGTGTTGCTCGACGAGGTGATCGACGCGCTGGCGATCCGGCAGGGCGAAACCCATGTCGACGGCACCTATGGCGCGGGCGGTTATTCCCGCGCGATGGCGGCGCGCGGCGCGCATGTGATCGCGATCGATCGCGATCCCGATGCGATCGCCGAAGGGCGTGAGCGGATCGCGCGCGAAGGGAATGACATATTTCTGGTCGAAGGGCCGTTCTCGGCGATGGAAACGCTGCTGGCGGAAGCGGGCGTGGGGGAGGTGTCCGGTGTCACGCTCGATATCGGCGTGTCGTCGATGCAACTCGACCGGGCGGACCGGGGGTTCTCCTTTCAGGCCGACGGGCCGCTCGATATGCGGATGAGCCAGTCGGGCATGACGGCCGCCGAATTCCTCAACGGTGCGGAGGAAGAAGACATTGCCGATGTGCTGTATCGCTATGGCGAGGAGCCGCGTTCGCGACGGGTGGCGCGCGCGATCGTTGCCGCGCGGCCTTTGTCCCGCACGTCGGAACTGGCGCAGGTGGTGCGCCGTGCGCTTGGCCACAAGCCGCATGACAAGAAGGACCCCGCGACGCGCGCCTTTCAGGCAATCCGCATTCACCTGAATGGTGAACTGGAGGAGTTGGAGCGCGGGCTGGAGGCAGCCGAAGCGGTGCTGGCGCCGGGTGGGCGCCTTGCAGTCGTGACGTTCCACAGCCTGGAAGACCGGATCGTCAAACAATTTCTGCGCGCGCGTAGCGGCGGCGATGCCGGTGGATCGCGCCATCGGCCCGAAGCGGCTTCGACGCGCGAACCGACCTTCGCCAAGCCCGCCAAGGCGGTGCGTCCTTCGGCCGGGGAGCTGGCCCGTAACCCTCGCGCCCGTTCGGCGACGCTGCGCAGCGCCGTCCGTCTGGCGCCATCCCATAAATCCGTTTCCGCAAGGGAGAATGAAGCATGATCGCGGTCAAGCGTCTGCAAAGCCTGTTCTGGGTGCTGCTCGTCGCACTGGGCGCGCTCGGTGCCTATCTGGTGTCGTTGCGGGTCGCGACGGAGCGTAACGAGCTGATGCACGTTCGTTCGCAGATCGTGTCGGCGCGCGCGGATATTCGCTATCTGGAAACGGAATTCGCGGCACGGTCGAGCATTCGTCAGCTCGAACGGTGGAATGCGGATGATTTCCGCTACTCGGCGCGGGCTGCCGATCAATATCTCGACGGGGAGCGGGCGCTCGCCCATCTTGACGGGGTTCAGCCCAATGGCCCGGCCTATGTGGCGCCGCCGGTCATGGTCGCAATGATCGATCAACAGGAAGGGAGCGGAGCGAGCGCCGCGACGCCGGTGGCAAGCCCCGCTACGCTTCAGATCCGGTCTGACGCCGCCACTATCCGCGCCGCATCGGCTGGGGCGGCTCAGGCAACGCCGGTGAAGACGGCTCAGGCGGCGGTTTCCGCCACGCGCGCCGATGCGCGCACGGATGCCGGGACGAAGGCGAAAGCTGCACCGCAAAATGCATTGGCCCGCAAGGCCGAACGCATGGCGATGCTGGATGCACGCCTGCTCGATGAACGCACGCTGGGTGACATCGGCCGCCGCGCCGTTGCCGAAAATGGAGGGAAGCAGCGCTGATGGCGACGATCGTCGTCCGACACGACCGATTGCCCGTCAACCGGGAACGGCTCAATCTGACGGCGATTGCGCAGCAGCGGCTGATGTTCGTCCTGCTGCTGATCGTTGCGATTTCGCTCGTGCTGATCGGTCGGCTGGTCTGGATGGGCGTGTTCACCGACGGTCAGGGGCGGCTCGGCTATGTGATGGCCGGAATGCCGCCGCGCGCCGATATTGTCGATCGCAACGGCATTCCGCTGGCACGTACGATGGATGCCTATTCCATCTCGGTTCGTCCCGACAAGCTGATCGGCGACCCGCATGAACTGGCGCGCAAGCTGCACGAGATTTTCCCCGATACCCCCGAAAGCGCCTTTTACGGGAAGCTGACGGGGCGCGGCTGGGCCTATCTGCGCCAGCGGGCTTTGCCGGAGCAGGTGGCCGAAGTGAACGCGCTGGGCGAAGTGGGAATCGAATTTCCGCGTGAAAAGGAACGCGTCTATCCGCAGCGGACGCTTGCTGCCCATGTGCTCGGCTTCGCGCCGGTGAAAGATAGCGAGGGCTTTCATGGCGGCATGGGGGTAGAGGCGGCGTTCAACGATCGTCTGGTCGATTCGTCGCAGCGCGGGACACCGATGGTGCTGTCGATCGACAGCCGGGTGCAGGGTGCGCTCGAAAATGAACTTTACGCCGGGGTGGTGGATCAGCAGGCAAAGGGTGCGACCGGCATTGTGCTGGATGCCAATACGGGAGAAGTGATTGCGATGGCGTCCTTCCCGGTGTTCGATCCCAACAAGCTGGGGCAGGACGATACGGCGCGGCGCAACAATGTCGTGCAGTCCCGTTATGAGCTGGGGTCGACCTTCAAGCCGATCGCCATCGGCGCGGCGATGGATGCGGGCGTGGTTACCTCCATGGCGAAACGCTATGACGCGACCGAGCCGCTCAAGGTCGGCGGCTATCGCATCAAGGATGACCATCCGCTGGGCCGCTGGCTCAATGTGCCGGAAACCCTGATCCACAGTTCCAACATCGTTACCGCCCGCATTGCCGACGAAATGGGTCCGGAGCCGATGCAGAAGCTTTATCGCGCGCTGGAGTTCGACCAGCGCCCGAGCATCGAGCTGAAGGAACGGGCGCGGCCGCTCTGGCCGGCGAGCTGGGGGCGCATCACCACCATGACCGCAGCCTATGGCCACGGTATTGCGGTAACGCCGCTGCATCTGGCCAGCGCCTATGCCGCGCTGGTCAATGGTGGCATCTGGCGGCCGACGACATTGCTGAAGCTCAAGGATGGCGACGTGCCGAAGGGGCGCCGCGTCTTTTCTGCTTCCACCAGTGCGCGCATGCGTCAGTTGTTGCGGATGATCGTGATGAATGGCACCGGGCGTAATGCCGATGCCCCCGGATATCGGATCGGCGGAAAGACCGGTACCGCGGAAAAACCGTTTGAGGGCGGTTATGCGCACCGGTCGCTCATCACCACCTTTGCGGCGGCTTTCCCGATGGACAATCCGCGTTATGTCGTGCTCGCGATGATGGATGAACCGCAGGGCAGTCATGAGCATCCCGGCGTACGTACCGCCGCCTATACTTCGGCGCCGGTGGTGAAGAAGGTGGTTACGCGTATCGGGCCGATGCTCGGGATCATGCCGGATGAGCGCCGCGATGTTGACATATCGGAACTGATGCCGCTGCTGTCCCAGGACAAGGGAGACGAGTGATGCGGCTAGACATGCTGACGGAAAATGTGGCGGGAACGGATGCCGCCGCATCGGTGACGGGTTTTGCGATCGATCATCGCAAGGTTGCGCCGGGTACGGTTTTCGGCGCCTTTCAGGGCGCGCGGGTAAATGGCGAGGATTATATCGAGGCGGCGATCGCTGCAGGTGCGGTCGCGGTGGTGGCGCGCGCCGGCGCCGTGGTGCGGGGGGTGCCGCATATCGCCGATGATGAACCGCGCAGGCTGTTCGCGCAGATGGCGGCAAAATTCTTCGCGCCTTTCCCTGCGACCTGCGTGGCGGTAACCGGCACCAACGGCAAGACCTCTACCGTGGAGCTGACGCGCCAGCTCTGGCATATGCTGGGGCACAAGGCGGCCTCGATCGGCACGCTGGGCGTCACCACCTCGGTCGATCAGGTGTCGACCGGGCTGACCACGCCCGACATCGTCACTTTCCTCTCCAACATGGCGGGGCTGTGCAAGGAAGGCATCACCCATGCCGCGTTCGAGGCATCGAGCCATGGCCTCGCCCAATATCGTACCGAGGGATTGCCGGTGGCGGCGGGGGCCTTCACCAACCTGTCGCGCGACCATCTCGATTATCACGGTGACATGGACAGCTATTTCGAAGCGAAGATGCGGCTGTTCGACGAAGTGGTGGATGAGGGGGGAGCGGCCGTGATCTGGGCCGATGATCCCCGGTCGGAGCAGGTTGCCGAACGGGCGTCGCGCCGCGGACTCACCCTGTTCACCGTCGGGGAAAAGGGGAAGGCGCTGCGCCTTGCTTCGCGCCGCCCGACGCCACTGGGGCAGTCCCTGACCATCGCCCTGGCAGACGGAACCGAACATCGGATCGAGCTGCCGCTTATCGGCGCTTATCAGGCCGCCAACACGCTGGTCGCGGCGGGGCTCGTCATGGCAACGGGAACGGAATTTGCCGCTCTGGCACCACTGCTTTCGCGGCTGCAGCCGGTGCGCGGGCGGCTGGAACGGGCGGTACTGACGAGGGCGGGCGCGCCGGTCTATGTTGATTATGCGCATACGCCTGATGGGTTGCGCGCGGCGATCGAGGCGCTGCGGCCGCATGTGAAGGGGCGGTTGATCGTGCTCTTCGGTGCGGGCGGGGATCGTGACGCGGGCAAACGTCCGTTGATGGGGCGAACCGCGATGGATCTGGCCGATCATGTAATCGTCACCGACGATAATCCGCGATCGGAGGACCCCATTGCGATCCGCGCCGCGATCATGGCGGGCGCACCGGACGCGGAGGAGATTGGAGGCCGCCGCGCCGCCATCGCCGCCGCCATTGCGCAGGCTGGCGCGGACGACATCGTGCTGCTGGCGGGCAAGGGACATGAACAGGGACAGGTGATCGGCGACCGGGTTCTGCCCTTTGACGATGTGACCGTTGCGCGGGAATGCGCGCAATGAACGAGGCGGCGGTGGATGAAGCCGTTGCGGCCGAACCGCTCTGGACCGGGGAGGAAATTGCGCGGGCAACCGGAGGCGTTGCATCGACCGATTTTCGGGTGACCGGTGTCGCCTTCGACAGCCGGGAGGTCGGGCCGGGCGATCTCTTCATCGCGTTGAAAGGCGAGGCGACCGACGGGCACGCTTTTCTCGACAAGGCGTTTGATGCAGGCGCGGCAGGTGCGCTTGTCTCCAGCCCGATCGATCGGCCGCATGTGCTGGTGAGTGACACCGGCGCGGCGCTGAATGCGCTGGGCAAGGCCGCGCGCGACCGGATGAGCGGCAAGGTGATCGGCGTCACTGGGTCGGTCGGCAAGACCAGCACCAAGGAAGCGCTTTTTCTGGCGCTCGACCGGTTTCGACCGGGTGAGGTGCATCGTTCGGTCAAAAGTTACAATAATCATGTCGGGGTGCCGCTTTCGCTGGCCCGGATGCCGCGGGATAGCCGGTTCGGTATCTTCGAAATGGGGATGAACCATTTCGGCGAACTGGCTGCGCTTACCCGGTTGGTACGGCCGCATGTTGCCATCGTCACCGCGATCGCGCCCGCCCACATCGAATTTTTCGGCACGGAAGAAGCGATCGCCCATGCCAAGGCGGAGATATTCGAGGGGCTGGAGCCGGGCGGTATCGCGATCATTCCCGAGGACAGCCCCTATCGCGACCTGCTGCGGGAAAAGGCGGAGGAGCAGGGCGCGCGTATCATTACCTTCGGCATGGGGGAGGGCGCCGATGTCCGTGCGATGGAGGCTGTACCGGCAGCAGGTGGTGGCACGTTGATTTCGGCGCGTCTGCCCGATGCGGAGCTGTGCTACACCATGGCCGCTCCGGGCGATCATAATGTTTCCAACTCGCTGGCCATAGTGGCAGCGGTCGAAGCGGTCGGCGCCGATCTCGCGACGGCCGGGCTGGCTCTGGCCGAACTGCCCGGCTTGCCGGGCCGGGGCGCGCGCAGCCAGGTCAGGGCGGGGCAGGGTGAGGCTCTGCTGATCGATGAGAGTTACAATGCCAACCCCTTGTCGATGGCGGCGACCCTGCGGCAACTGGGTCGGGAAAAGGGCGCGCGGCGGATCGCGGTATTGGGCGCGATGAAGGAACTGGGCGATCGCAGCGCCGAATTGCACGAGGGGCTTGCCGATCCGATGCAACAGGCGCAGGTGGATCTGGCGATACTGGTGGGCGCGGAAATGGCGCCGCTTGCGCACAGGCTTGAAGGGCGCATGGCTTTGGAGCATGTGCCCGACGCCGATGCGGCGATTCGAATGGTGAAGGCCCGGATGCAGCCGGATGACGTAATCCTCGTCAAGGGTTCCAACAGTGTCGGTTTGTCGCGGCTTGTCGCGGCACTCTTCGGCGGAGATTGATGAATGTTATACTGGCTGGCCCAACAGCTTGATTTTCCCGGGGTACTCAACCTCGTCCGTTATCTCAGCTTTCGCGCGGGCGCGGCGATCGCCACTGCTTTGCTGCTTGGCCTGCTGATCGGGCCGCGTTTCATCCTGTGGTTGCGGCTGCGTCAGGGCAAGGGGCAGCCGATTCGTACCGACGGGCCGCAGACCCATCTCGCCAAGCGTGGCACGCCGACCATGGGCGGGTTGATGATCCTTACCTCCATGCTGGTTTCGGTACTGTTGTGGATGGATCTCTCCTCCCTCTATCTCTGGGCGTGCCTGTGCGTGACCATGGGGTTCGGCGCGATCGGCTTTCTCGATGATTATGACAAGGTGACCAAGGCGAGCACGGCGGGATTGTCCGGCCGGTTGCGGCTGGGGGTGGAGTTTCTGATTGCCGGGATCGCGGCGATCCTGATCGTGCATCAGAACGGCACGGCGCTCTATATTCCCTTTTGGAACGGACCGGTCATTGACCTTGGCCCATTTTATTATCTGTTTGCGGCTTTCGTGATCGTGGCTTTCGGTAATGCGGTCAACCTGACCGACGGTCTAGACGGGCTCGCCACCATGCCGGTGGTGATCGCGTGCATGGCGTTCACCGCAATCGTTTATCTGGCGGGGCGCGCCGATTTCGCCGAATATCTGGGCATCCCCCATGTGCCGGGCGCGGGCAATCTGGCGATCCTGACCGGCGCGATCATCGGCGCGGGGCTTGCCTTTCTCTGGTTCAATGCGCCGCCCGCCGCCGTGTTCATGGGCGACACGGGCAGCCTTGCGCTGGGCGGCACCATCGGCGTGATCGCCGTCGTCTCCCACCATGAAATCGTGCTGGGCGTGATCGGCGGCCTGTTCGTGGTCGAGGCGCTGTCGGTCATCATTCAGGTGTTCTTCTATAAACGCACCGGCAAGCGGGTGTTTCGCATGGCGCCGATCCACCATCATTTCGAACAGCTCGGCTGGCCTGAAACCACGGTCGTGGTGCGGTTCTGGATCATATCCTTCGCCCTCGCGCTGGCGGGTCTCGCCACGCTGAAGCTGAGGTGAGCGGCGTGGGGATCGTCTCTTCCATCTTTGCCGGGAAACGCTATGTGGTGCTGGGCCTGGCCCGTTCCGGCCTTGCTACCGTCGAATGTCTTGCGGCCAGCGGCGCCGAGGTCACCGCATGGGACACGCGCGAAGATGCGCGCGCCACGGTTGCGGGCAAGGCTCATATCGCCGATCCGCTGACGCTCGACCTTTCCGGTTTCGATGGCGTGGTGGTGTCGCCCGGCGTACCGCTTAATCGTCATCCGATCTCTGACCATGCCCGGGCGGCGGGGGTGCCGGTGATCGGCGATATTGAGCTGTTCGCGCTCGCCCGTCCGACCCTGCCCGCGCATCGCGTCGTCGGCATCACCGGCACCAACGGCAAATCGACGACCACTGCGCTGGTCCACCATATCATCGAGGCGGCGGGCATTCCGACGCGCATGGGCGGTAATATCGGCCTGCCGATCCTCGGGCAGGACCCGCTTCCCGAGGGCGGTGTTTATGTGCTGGAGCTGTCGAGCTATCAGATCGACCTCAGTTACAGCCTCGATTGCGATGTCGCGGTGCTGCTCAACATCACGCCCGACCACCTCGATCGTTATGATGGTTTTCCGGGCTATTGCGCGTCCAAGGCCCGGTTGTTCGCGATGCAATCGCCGGGTCGCGCACGCATCATTGCGCTTGATGATGACAATGTGCGGGCGATTGCCGGGGCGCTTGACGGCGTGACCGGAGTCCATGCCGCCGATATCGGCGCAGAAGAGCAGGCGCGCTGGCCCGCCTTGCAGGGGCCGCATAATGCCCAGAATGCGGTGGTCGCCCGGGCGGTTGCGCGGTCCCTCGGTATAACCGACGCTGTGATCGAGCAGGCGCTGCAAAGCTATGCCGCGCTGCCCCACCGGATGCAGCGCGTGGCCGAGGTGAACGGCGTACTGTTCGTCAACGACAGCAAGGCGACCAATGCGGCCTCGACCGCACCCGCGCTTGCCGCTTATCCGCCAATCGAAGGCAAGGCGCGTATCCACTGGATTGTGGGCGGGCTCGCCAAGTCGAATAATCTCGATGAATGCGTACCCTATTATTCCAACATCAAGGCCGCCTATACGATCGGCGAGGCAGGGCATATGTTCGCCGACCTGTTGCGGCCGCACATGCCCGTGGATGACAGCGAATTGCTGGTGACGGCGGTGCGCCACGCGGCGCAGGCCGCGCGGCCCGGCGATGTCGTGCTGCTTTCCCCGGCCTGCGCCAGTTTCGATCAGTTTCGCGATTTCGAGGCGCGGGGGGATGCCTTTACCGCCGCCGTCGCCGCATTGGAAAGCCCGGATCCCGATGCGTGAAAGCGGGTCCAGTCCGCGCCGCCAGTTCCGGCCCGGCCAGATGGTGCGGGATTTTCGTGCGAAAACGGTTCCCCGCGAACGGACGGCACTTGCCATCTGGTTCTGGGAGATCGACCGGCTGCTGCTGGCGCTCATCATCATCCTGATCGCGATCGGGCTGGTGGCGGTTGCGGCGGCCTCTCCGGTTGCGGCGATCGACCGCTCGACCAGCGATGTCAGCGTTGATCCGCTCATCTATTTCTATCGTCAGCTGCTCTGGGTCGGGCTGGGCGTGCCGGTCATGCTCGGTGTGTCGATGCTGCCCAAGGAACAGGCGCGCCGCTTTGCCGTCATTGCGGCGGTGATCTTCTTCTTTTGCCTGTTGTTCGTGCCGTTGCTGGGTGAGAATGTGAACGGTGCGAAACGCTGGATTCACCTGCCGGGTATGCGGTTTCAGCCCTCGGAATTCCTGAAACCCGTCTATGTCGTTGCCATGGCCTGGCTCCTTTCGCTGCGGGAAAGGGACAGTTCCTTGCCGATGATGGCGCTCACCGGCTTCATTACCGGTGTCATCGCGATCCTGTTGATGCGGCAGCCCGATTTCGGCCAGACCGTGATTTTCTGCGCCTGCTGGGGTGCGCTGCTGTTGCTGGCGGGGGCGTCGGCCCGTCTGATTGCGCTACTGGGGGCGGGGGCGGTTGGCCTGCTGGTCGCGGTCTATCTCTTCTATGAAAACGGGCGGCAGCGGATCAATGATTTCCTCGGCATCGGCACGCGGCTTGATACCGGACCGGATCAGACGGACCTTGCGCATCGCACTATTACCCATGGCGGCTTTACCGGCGTGGGGCCGGGTGGTGGACAGGCGAAGTTTCGCCTGCCCGAGGCGCATACCGATTATATCTTCTCTGTGATCGGCGAGGAGTTCGGCCTGATCGCCTGCATCGCCATTGCGCTCGTCTATCTGGCGATCGTGATGCGGGTGCTGCTGCGCCTGCTGGATGAGGATAATCTGTTCATCATTCTTGCCTCGGCGGGCCTTACGATCCAGTTCGGTCTGCAGGCGATCATCAATATGGGCGTTAATGCACAGATTTTTCCGTCAAAGGGTATGACACTCCCCTTTATCAGCTACGGCGGCTCCTCTATGCTGGCGCTCTGTATCGGAGTGGGGCTGTTGCTCGCGTTCACCAGACGCAATCCTTATATGGACGGCAAGCCCCGCGCCACGAAATGGAGCGGACGATGACCATTACCCGTCACTTCGTTCTCGCCGCGGGCGGGACCGGGGGGCATATGATCCCGGCGCATGCCGTCGCTGAAGAGCTGATGGCGCGCGGCCACCATGTCGCGCTCGTCACCGATGAGCGCGGCGCGAAGATACCGGGCATATTTCAGGAGGCCGCCGTCCATGTGCTGCCCGCCGGGCGGATGCAGGGCGGGCCTGTGGGCTGGATCCGGGGAATACGCGGCATCATTGCCGGGCGCGACATGGCGCGGCGCATGTATGAGACGTTTCAGCCTTCCGTAGTCGTCGGTTTCGGCGGCTATCCGGCGCTGCCCGCGTTGCTCGGCGCGCTGAAGGACGGGATACCGACCGTTGTGCACGAACAAAATGCGGTGCTGGGCCGCGTCAACCGGCTGCTGGCGCGGCGGGTGAATGCGATCGCCACTGCCTATCCGGACGTGCGGAAGCTGAAGCCGAAATATGCGCCCAAGGTTCACCTGATCGGCAATCCGGTGCGCGAGGAAGTGCTGGCGCTGCGCGATGAGGAATTTCCTGCGCTGACCGATGAGAGCGTGTTCCGCCTGCTTGTAACCGGGGGCAGTCAGGGCGCGAGCATCCTGTCGCAGGTCGTGCCGGAAGGGCTGTCGCTGCTGCCCATATCGTTGCGGCGGCGATTGCAGGTGACGCAGCAATGCCGCGCCGAGGATATTGAGCGGGTGCGCGCCACCTATGCGGAGCTGGAAATTCCGGCGGATCTCGCGACCTATATCACCGATATGCCGGAAAAGCTGAACTGGGCGCATCTGGTGATTGCGCGCGCGGGCGCTTCCACGCTGGCGGAGCTGACGGTCGCGGGGCGCCCCGCAATCCTGATCCCGCTGCCATCCGCGATGGATGACCACCAGACCGCGAATGTGAAGGAGATGGTCGAGGCCGGTGGTGCGCGCTCGATCCCGCAATCGCGTTTCACCCCCGTCGAACTCGCCAAGCAGATGCAGAAAATGGCGATGGAACCCGGCGCGCTGCAAAATGCGGCCCGGCGCGCATGGAATTGTGGGCGCCCCAATGCCGCCCGCGACATGGCCGACCTTCTGGAATCGATCGGAACCGCCCCGTTGATGAATACGCCCGTAACCGTAAAGCCCGTTTCCTCTTCTCCGTCGCTGGATCTTCCGGGGGTTCCGGCATGAAGGGCGTCGCAACCGACATCGGCACGATCCATTTCATCGGCATTGGCGGTATCGGCATGTCCGGCATTGCCGAGGTGATGCATAATCTGGGCTATAGCGTGCAGGGATCGGACATGGCGGACAGCTATGTCGTCGAGGGACTGCGCAAGCGCGGCATCAAGGTGATGATCGGTCACAAGGCCGAAAATCTGGGCGATGCGGCGGTCGTGGTGACGTCCACCGCGATCAAGCGCGGCAATCCGGAAGTGGAGCTGGCGCTGGAAAAACGCATTCCTGTCGTCCGCCGGGCCGAGATGCTGGCGGAGCTGATGCGTCTGAAGAGCACCGTCGCCGTGGCCGGAACGCATGGCAAGACGACGACGACCTCGATGGTCGCGGCGCTGCTCGATGCCGGCGGGGTGGACCCGACGGTCATTAACGGCGGTATCATCAATGCCTATGGCTCCAACGCCCGCCTTGGCGAGAGCGACTGGATGGTGGTGGAGGCCGATGAGAGCGACGGCAGCTTCCTGCGGCTCGACGGTACCTATGCGATCGTCACCAATATCGATCCCGAACATCTCGATCATTATGGCAGTTTCGACAGGGTGAAGGACGCCTTTGTCGAATTCGTCGAAAATGTGCCCTTTTACGGTGCGGCGATATTGTGTCTCGATCACCCCGAGGTGCAGGCGATCCTGCCGCGCGTGCAGGACCGGCGCATCGTTACTTATGGCTTTTCGGCGCAGGCCGATATTCGCGGCGAAAATGTGCGGCCTTTCCCCGGCGGCAACCGTTTCGACGTTCAGGTGCGGGAACGGGACGGTTCGGTCCGGCGGATCGAGGATATCGAATTGCCGATGCCGGGGCGGCATAATGTGCTCAATGCGATGGCGGCGATCGGCGTCGCGCTGCAAATGGGCATTGACGATGCGACGATCCGTACCGGCTTTACCCAGTTTGGCGGGGTGAAGCGCCGCTTCACCAAGGTCGGCGAGATTGCGATCCCCGATGGCGGTATCGCGACGGTGATCGACGATTATGGTCATCATCCGGTCGAGATCAAAGCGGTGCTGGCCGCTGCGCGGGAAGGGGCGAAGGGGCGTGTCGTGGCGGTGGTGCAGCCGCATCGCTTCACCCGTCTGCATGATCTGATGGATGAATTTCAGCAGGCTTTCAACGACGCCGATGTCGTCTATGTCGCCCCCGTCTATGCGGCGGGCGAGCAGCCGATTGAGGGTGTCGACAATGAAGCACTGGTTGCGGGATTGAAGCGGCGCGGGCATCGCGCCGCCGCTGCCGTTGCCGGACCCGAGGCATTGGCGCAGGCCATTTCCGCCGACTTGCGCGCCGATGACATGATCGTCTGTCTTGGGGCAGGCGACATTACCAAATGGGCGGCGGGACTATCTGAAGCAGTGAGCAAGGAAAGGAAGGCAGCATGAGCGATCCCTTTACGGCCTGGAAAATGATGCAGGACCAGATGATGGCGGCGCAGAAGGCGCAGCTTGACGCGGCTTCGAAGCTGATGGGCATGAGCGAGAATTTCGATCATGCGCTCGACGCGGCGAAGAAGGTCGCGGATGCCAATGTCCATGCGTGGCAGACCTGGATGTCGATGTGGGGCCACAAGAAATAAGGAACGGACAATAATGGACGGGGCCGGTGCCGGTGCCACCAACATATCCTCTGACCTGCCGCCTGTGCGCGGCAGGCTGACGGCTGGTGCGCCGCTGGCGCCGCTCGTCTGGTTCAAATCGGGCGGGGCGGCCCAATGGTTGTTCGAGCCCGCCGATGCCGATGACGTCGCCGCCTTTTTGCGCGACCTGCCTGCCGATGTGCCGGTGATGGCACTCGGGCTGGGGTCCAACCTCATCATTCGCGACGGCGGCGTGCCGGGTGTGGTGGTGCGGCTCGGCAAGGCCTGCGGCAAGGTCGAGCAGATAGCGCCGCTGACCCTGCGTTGCGGCGGCGGGGCGAGCGGCATTGCCGTATCCTCGGCGGCGCGCGATGCCGGGATAAAAGGCCTTGAGTTTCTGCGTTCCATTCCCGGAACGGTCGGCGGTTTCGTCCGCATGAACGGCGGGGCCTATGGGCGCGAGGTGAAGGACATATTGGTCGAATGCGATGTCGTGCTGCGTTCCGGCGAGCGGGTGACGCTTCCCGTCGAGGCGCTCGGATATAGCTATCGCCACAGCGAATTGCCGGAGGGGAGTATCGTCCTTTCCGCCACCTTCCGTGGCGAACCGGGCGAACCGGCGGCGATACAGGCGGAGATGGACCGGATCGCGGCGGAGCGCGAGGCGGCGCAGCCGCTGCGCAGCCGCACCGGCGGATCGACCTTCAAGAACCCTCCGGGCCACAAGGCCTGGGCGCTGGTCGATGAGGCCGGGTGCCGGGGGCTGATGCTGGGCGGTGCGCAGGTGAGCGAGAAACACACCAATTTCCTCATCAACACCGGTGAGGCGACATCGGCCGACATAGAGGCGCTGGGCGAGGAAGTCCGCAGGCGCGTCAGGGATAAAAGTGGAATAGAACTGGAATGGGAAATCAGACGGGTGGGGACATCGCCACAGGACAGACAGGCATGAGCCGTGGCCCCTGGCATGTCGCGGTGCTGATGGGCGGCTGGTCGTCGGAACGGTCGGTTTCGCTGTCGAGCGGGGAGGGCGTCGCCAAGGCGCTGGAATCGCGCGGGCACAAGGTGACGCGGATCGACATGGACCGCGATGTCGCAATGCGTCTGGCCGAAGCCAAAGCCGATATCGTGTTCAACGCGCTGCACGGCGTACCGGGCGAGGATGGCACGGTGCAGGGGATGATGGACCTGATGGGGATCAAATATACCCATTCGGGCCTGACGACGTCGGTGGTCGCCATCGACAAGGAACTGACCAAGAAGGTGCTGGTGCCCGAGGGCATTCCGATGCCCGGCGGTCATGTGGTGGAGAGCGAAAGCCTTTATGCGGGCGATCCGTTGCCGCGTCCTTATGTGCTGAAGCCGGTCAATGAGGGCAGCTCGGTCGGTGTCGCGATCGTGACGGCGGAAGGCAATTACGGCTCCCCGATCGGCCGCGAGGTAGAGGGACCGTGGCGGCATTTCGATCATCTGCTGGCCGAACCCTATATTCGCGGGCGGGAACTGACGACGGCGGTCATGGGGGACGAGGCGTTGCTGGTCACCGAATTGCGGCCCAAATCGGGCTTTTATGATTTCGATGCCAAATATACTGACGGCATGACCGAGCATGTCTGCCCGGCGGACATTCCCGATGAAATAGCGGAGGCCTGCAAGGATATCGCCCTGCGCGCACACAGGCTGCTGGGGTGTCGGGGGACGTCCCGGTCCGATTTCCGCTGGGATGACGAACGCGGCATTGACGGGCTTTACCTGCTGGAGGTCAATACCCAGCCGGGCATGACGCCGCTCAGCCTCGTGCCCGAGCAGGCGCGCAAGCTTGGCATTGATTATGCCGAGCTGGTCGAGCGTATCGTCGCGGAGGCGCTGTGACGCAGGCGCGCATCCGTCGCGGCGGCACCAGCCGCCTGTCGGTCAGGGAGCCGGCGAAAGCGACGGTGCGCGCGCGCCGGGGCGCTGTGCGGGCGCGATCCGGGCTGGAATTATGGCTGTCTTACCTGCCCATCGGCAGGGCGACGGTGCGGCGGGGGATGGCGTGGGCGATTGCGGCGCTTGTGCTGCTCGCTTTCTGGGGTGTGGCGCGTTTCTTCGGCTTGCCTGCCATGGCGCATATGGAGCTGGCCGAATGGGCGGCCCGGGCCGGCTATCAGGTCGAAAAGGTCGAGGTGCACGGCACCCAGCGAATGGATGAGATGGCGGTCTATGCGATTGCGCTGGGGCAGGTGGATCGATCGATGCTGAATGTCGATCTCGGCAAGGTACGGGAAGAGATCATGCATCTGTCCTGGGTCAGCGATGCACGCATTTCGCGCCGCCTGCCCGATACACTGGTCGTCGACATCGTGGAGCGCAAACCTGCCGCCGTGTGGCAGCATGAGGGCAAGCTTGCGCTGATCGATGCGGGCGGCGTGGTGCTGGAACCGGTATCGCGCGAGGGGATGCCGGATCTGCCGTTGCTGGTCGGCACCGATGCAAACCGGCAGGCGGATCGTCTGGCCCGGCTGATGGAGGCGGCGCCTGCGTTGAAGCCGCTTCTGGCGGGCGCGACATGGGTCGGTAATCGTCGCTGGGATCTCCGCTTTCAATCCGGTGAAACCCTGTTGTTGCCCGAAGGGGATGAGCAGGCTGCGGCGGCTCTCGTCAATTTTGCCCGGCTGGATGGCATTAACCGGCTGCTGGGCCGGGGAATAACCCGCTTCGATATGCGCGATCCCGACAAATTCATCCTGCGCCTGCCCAAAGGGAGCGCGGAAACCCAATCGTCGGGCGGGGGAATGATCTCTCCTGTGAGCATGCCGTCCGGGGATGAGCCGGGGAATGTGTCGGATCGCGCAACGGACGAAAAGGATGGGGGCAGCGGTAACAAAGGTCGGGCTGTGACCGGCGGCGGGGAGCAGGGCTGAAGCGATGGCGCCACCTAAAACCCGTCAGCTCATCACTGTGATCGATATCGGTTCGTGGAAGATTTCCGCGCTGATCGCTGCCGTCAACGATGCCGGCGAGCTGGAAGTGCTCGGCACCGGCCAGCGGGAAAGCCGCGGCGTGCGGCGCGGCTTCATCGTCGACATGGAACGCACCGAAATGGCGATTCGTGAAACGGTCGAGCAGGCCGAACGGGTCGCGGGCAGCAACATCGAAGATGTCTGGGTCGGTTTTTCCGGCGGGAACCTCATCAGCGATATCGTCTCGGTCGATCGTCCGCTGGGCGGTGTGCGTGTCGATCGGCGCGATATGGACGAATTGCTGGAAATCGGTCGCGACAGCATCGATCCGGGCGGCAAGGTCATTCTCCACGCCCAGCCCGCTTGTTTCGTCATCAACGGCACCGAGGGAGTGAAGCGGCCCGAGGGCATGCATGCCGACCGGCTGGGCGTCGATATTCATGTCGTGCTGTCCGATGGGGCGCCGATCGCCAATATGGAATTGTGCGTGCGCGGGGCCTATCTCGATGTGAACGCCATTGTCGCGGCCCCGGTGGCGACAGGCATGGCCTGCCTCACCGAGGAAGAGCGCGAACTGGGCGTCGCGCTGGTCGAAATCGGCGCGGGCGTCACCAATGTGTCGGTTTATGCGGGGGGTATGCTGCTCGGTATGCAGAGCATTGCGATGGGTGCGGCGGACATTACCGATGATATTGCCTCCGCCTTCGGCATTCGCCGCAGCCAGGCCGAGCGGGTCAAATGCTTCTATGGATCGGCGATGCAAAATCCGCGCGATTTCCGGGAGATGATCGAGATTGTTCCCAATGTGGCCGAAGGGGAGCGCAGTGACGGCGGGCGCATCACCCGCGCGGCGCTGGTGTCGGTCATCTGCGAACGGCTCAACCAGATCATGGCGAAGGTCAATGAAGCATTGGGGCAGCTTGGTTTCAACGCACCGGCGGGGCGTCAGGTCGTGCTGACCGGCGGTGGTGCGGAGATGAAGGGCATAGCCGATTATGCGCAGGGCGCGCTGGGCCGCACGGTGCGGATCGGCCGCCCGCGCGGACTGGCGGCTTTACCGGAGGCACATAGTGGCCCGGCATTTGCGACATTGGCTGGCCTGGCGCTCTACGGGCAGGTGCGGCCGCTTGATATTCGTCATGCGGGGGGTGGAGTGAGACCGGCCGATTCCAACAGTCCGCTCGGCTGGTGGCGCCGGGTGGTGAATGTGGTAAAGGCGAACTATTGAACAGCGCGATGATAGCCGACAATCATGGTCAGGAGTTTTTGGTTAAAAAAAGGAGATGAATTGCCATCTCATCTCGTGCATGAAGAAGAAGAGAAGCATATGCCCGCGCGGCACTATGAGGGCAGTAATTCAGGGTTGGGGCCTCGACCCGGAGGAGCAGATATATGAGCATTGAAATCGGACCGCCGCTTGTCGACGAATTGAAACCGCGCATCACCGTGATCGGTGTCGGTGGCGCCGGTGGCAACGCTATTGCCAACATGATCGCCGCTCAGGTTGAGGGTGTGGACTTCATCGTCGCCAATACCGACGCGCAGGCGCTGAACGCGTCGCCGGCCGAGCGGCGTATCCAGCTGGGCCCCCGCATTACCGAAGGCCTTGGCGCCGGGTCGCGTCCGGAAATCGGTCGCGCCGCCGCCGAGGAAACGATCAATTCGGTGGAGCAGGCGCTGGAAGGCGCGCATATGTGCTTCATCGCCGCGGGCATGGGCGGCGGCACCGGTACCGGCGCCGCACCGGTCATCGCGAAGGCGGCGCGCGACAAGGGTATATTGACCGTCGGCGTCGTGACCAAGCCGTTCACGTTCGAAGGGTCCCGCCGTTCCCGCTCCGCCGACACCGGTATCGAGGAGCTGCAGAAGCATGTCGATACGCTGATCGTCATCCCCAACCAGAATCTGTTCCTGGTCGCCAACCCCAATACCACCTTCAAGGAAGCGTTCCTGATGGCGGACGAGGTGCTGCAGCAGGGCGTGCGCGGTATCACCGACCTCATGGTGATGCCGGGCCTCATCAACCTCGATTTCGCCGACGTGCGTTCGGTGATGGGGGAAATGGGCAAGGCAATGATGGGTACGGGCGAGGCCGATGGCGACGGGCGCGCGCTGGCCGCTGCCGAAAAGGCGATCGCCAATCCGCTGCTCGACGGTGTGTCGATGAAGGGCGCCAAGGGCGTTATCGTCTCGATCACCGGCGGTGAGGATATGCGCCTGATGGAGGTCGATGAGGCCGCCAACCATATCCGTGAACTGGTGGATCCCGATGCGAACATCATCTGGGGTTCGGCGTTCAACCCGGATCTGGATGGCAAGATCCGCGTGTCGGTCGTTGCGACCGGTATCGAGAGCGAAGGCAGCAGCGCGACTCCGGCCGCGCAGCCGTTCAGCTTCGCCAGTCGTCCTCAGACGCAGGAGGTTGCGCCTATAGCAGAAGCCCCGGCTCCCGCGCCCGAAGTTCCGGCTGCTCCCGCGGAGCGCTCTTTTGCGCCTCCGCCGGTCGTCGAACAGCCCGCGGTCGATCAGGAACCGATGGATCTGGGCGGGACCGAAGCTCCGGTCGAAGCACAGGCACCGGCCGCTGCTCCGGCGCCCAAACCTGCCGAGCCGCCTCGTCCGGTTGCGCGTTTCGACGATATCGGCGGTGAGGACGAATTGTTGCTGGGCAATGACGCTAAGGCGGAAGGCGTGGAGAAGCGGTCCCCGCTGGCATCCAAACCGGCGGCATCTCGCCTTACGGGCGGCGGTACGTTGTTTGAGCGCATGTCCGGCCTTTCGCGCGGCTTTGGCAAGAACAATGCTGCCGATGAGGATGAAGAAGACAATAATTCCACCATCGCCAGCTTTCCGCAGTTCCTGAACCGTCAGGGCAATCAGTAAGTCGATCTGGGTGTGCCGGGGCATGAAAACATGCCCCGGACATGGCCCTTGCGGTTCCGGCGCATGTCTGGACGGTTCCGGCGAACGATCACGGTGACAGGACCGGGAAACGCGCTGGAATCATCAAGGAGAAATAGGGAAGGTGGCGGTTCTGGTGATAGTGCAATCGAAAGAATCGCTGGGTTCCTGATGTCATGACTGTTTTGCTTCATTTTTCTTCCGGCCGCATTGCTTTGCTGGCCGGAATGTTCCTGCCTTTTTCCGTTCAGGCCCAGACCGGGCATGGCGCGGCCGCCGCATCGCAAATGGAATTACAGGGCAGCGACGCGGGCAGAGCGCTTGCCAATGCGATGTCGACGCTGGCGACCTCGCCGCGCAATGTCGATGCGCTGATCGCTGCCGGGGAGGCGGCGCTGAAGCTCGATGATCCGCGTTCGGCCGTCGGCTTTTTCGGGCGCGCGGACGATGTTTCCCCCAATAATGGCCGGGTGAAGGCCGGGTTGGGCCGGTCGATGCTGGCGCTGGGGCAGGTCGGTGACGGGCTGCGCCTGATGGAACAGGCATCCGGCCTCGGCTATTCGGATGCGGCGCTGCTCGCCGACCGGGGGCTGGCGCGCGATCTGACCGGTAATCAGGCCGGGGCGCAGCGCGATTATCTGTCGGCGTTGCAAAGCGATCCGACCAACCAGACGCTGATCCGCCGCTATGCGGTGTCGCTGGGCATTTCGGGCCAGGTCGAACAGGCGGAAAAGACGATCGAGCCGCTTTTGTACAAGAATGACCGGGCGGCATGGCGCGATCGGGCCTTCATTCTGGCGATGAACGGCCGCACACAGGAAGCGCTCTCGATCACCGATCGGGTCATGCCAAGGGCGCTGGCCGATGCGATCAAGCCCTATATGGAACGTATGGGGATGCTGACGCCAGGGCAACGCGCGGCGGCTGTCCATCTGGGGCAGTTCCCCGAAGGGCTGGTCAATGTGCGCGTCGCTTCTACGGCGATCCCGGCCAAGCCTTCACCCGTCGTGGCGGCTGTTGCGCCCGCCGGGAAAAAGACCGGTGAAAAAGCGAGCCGGAAGGACAGGAAGCTGGCCCGGTCCGATACATCCGGCGGGAAAGGTTCAGATCAGAAGAACGTCGTCGCGCCGGGGCAGAGTCTTGCCGCCGCCCGGCCGGTTGCTCCGCCCCCATCGCTGCCTGCGACAGCGCCTTCGTCCGCCCCGGCAAGCAGCGTTGCGCACTCCGATCCGGCCATGCCGTCCCCGGCAAAGACCGGGACCGGCTCGCCCGGTAATCGGGCGCCGGTTCGTGTGGCGGCTTCTCCCCCCACGCAGCGCGCTGTTCAGGGGCCTTCTCTGCCGGTAAGCGCGACCAGTGCCGCTTCGGCAGCCAAGGCCGCGACGGCCCCTTCGCAAAGCCCGGCCCCCTCGCAAAGCCCGGCATCGTCGTCGGTCCCGCAGTCCACGTCCGTGGCCGTAAATGCAGGCTCGCCTGTGGCCCCGGGGGAATCGACCCGTTCGCTTGCCGATATCATGGCCGACATCAAGGTTCCCGAGGCCGAGAAGCGGCATGATGTGGTGCCCGTCAACCTGAGCGAGATCGCCGCAATGAAGGTGGCCGAGCGCAAGGCGCGGGAAGCCGCGGAGGCCAAGGCCCGGAAGGAAGAGGCCCGGCGCAAGGCGGAAGCCGAAGCCAAGGCGAAAGCCGATGCGGAGAAGAAACGGCTGGCCGACAATCCCGCGCGCTACTGGGTGCAGATCGGCGCAGGGCGCGATACCGGGGCACTCGCTTTCACGCTGAAACGCATGAAGAAGGACCATAGCGTCCTCGCAAAGCAGGATGGCTGGTGGGCCGATTATGGACGCACCAAGCGTCTAGTGGTCGGGCCGTTTCGCTCGCTCGATCGGGCCAAGGCCGTTGAGGCCGATATGAAGAAAGCTGGCAGCGATGCCTTTGTCTGGCGCAGTGAGGCCGGCGAAGAAGTGCGGTCGATCGGTAACTGAACGGCTATCATGACGGCACCGGCCCCTTATGCCTGCCGCCCGGAAGACAGCCGGGGGCGGCTTCACCCTGAACCGGGCGGAGAGACGCGCGGGCCGCGCGATATTTTTCAGCGCGACCGGGATCGGATCATCCACTCGATCGCCTTTCGGCGCTTGCGGCACAAGACGCAGGTGTTCGTCGCCCCGGACGGTGACCATTTCCGCGTTCGCCTGACCCACAGTCTGGAGGTTGCCCAGATCGGACGAACCATCGCGCGGGTGCTGGGCCTGAACGAGGATCTGACCGAGGCGCTGTGCCTGGCCCATGATATTGGCCACCCGCCTTTCGGCCATGCGGGCGAGGAAGCCCTGAAGGAAGCAATGCATGGGGTAGGGGGCTTTGACCATAATGCCCATTGCCTGCGGATGCTGATGCTGCTCGAAAGCCCCTATCCGCGGTTTCGCGGCCTGAATTTGAGCTGGGATATGCTGGAGGGGCTGGCCAAGCATAATGGTCCGGTCCGCCATCCTAACTGGGCGATGCGGGAACTCGACGCGCTGTTCCCGCTGGATCTCAACAGCTGGTCTTCGCTGGAGGCGCAGGTCGCGGCGATTGCCGACGATATTGCCTATGACAATCACGACATAGATGACGGGCTGCGCGCGGGGATGCTGACGCTCGACCAGATTTGCGAGGTTCCCTTTGTGCGGGCCGGGTGGGATCGGGTGCGGGATCGCTATTCCGATGTCGAACCGAAAAAATTGCTGCGCGAACTGATCCGTGACCAGATCGGCGCGATGGTCAATGATCTGATTGGCGCGAGCCGGGACCGTATTGCCGCATCCGGCGTGGAAAGCGTCACCGATGTGCGGGCGGCGGGGCGTCGGCTGATCGCCTTTTCCGATGAAATGGCGGCGCATGAGCGGGATCTGAAGCGGTTCATGTATGCCAATCTCTATCTCGCCGAATCGCAACTCGCCGAGGCACAGCGCGCGGCTACTATCGTGACCGGCCTGTTTGCCGCCTATCGGGAGCGGCCGGACCTGATGGGCGAGCGGTGGCGCGTTGCGGCCACGGAGATGGACGAACCGGCGCGCAGCCGCCATGTCGGCGATTATATTGCGGGCATGACCGATCGTTTTGCCGAGCGCTGCTATGAGGAAATCCACGGTACTCTGCCCGCTGTCTGATCGAACCGGCACAGAGCCGATTGACAGTCTTCCCGCTTTCGGCAAAGGCTTGCTTGTCTCCGCGGCGAGGATTCGGCGCGGTCAGAATGCGGGAGAGCGCCGAAACCGGGTTTCCGGGATTGGCCGCCGAAGGAGCAACCGCCCCGGAATCTCTCAGGCCAAGGGACCGCATTCTGAATGGGCACTCTGGAAAGCGGACGGGTTTCCGTCCCACCGAAGGGGTAAGCCCCGCCGTTGCCCATAGTGGACGGCAGGGTCAAAGCTCTCAGGTTCCGTGACAGAGGGGGTGACGGAATATCGGCGCGTTCCGCGTCCCCATTTTCGTCTCCACATGATTACGGAGTATCAGCATGAGTGGCCCGCAAGACCCGAATTTCGTTGAAGATGATGCGGTCGAGGAATTGCCGTTGCAGGAATTGCCGCTCGATGGGTGGCACCGCGCAAAGGGTGCGCGCATGGTCGGCTTCGCCGGTTATCATATGCCGATTCAATATGAAGGCATCATGGCGGAGCATCTGTGGACCCGCGACCATGCCGGGCTGTTCGACGTCAGCCATATGGGGCAGCTTTCGCTGACCGGCGAAGGGCTGGATGCTGCACTGGAAGCGATCATCCCGGCGAGCATTGCCTCGCTCGGCGTCGGGCGGCAGCGTTATTCGATGCTGCTCGATGAAGAGGGCGGCATATTGGATGACCTGATGGTCTCGCGGCGGCCGGATGATATCTACATGGTCGTCAATGGCGCGACCAAATATGATGACATTGCCTGGCTGCTCGATCAGTTTCCCGATGAAATCACGATCAACCTGATGGATGAGGCCGCGCTGCTGGCGCTGCAAGGGCCGGAAGCGGCGATGGCGCTGGCGCGGATCGTGCCCGGAGTCGACCGGCTTTTCTTCATGCAATGCGCGGCCTTCACATGGAATGGTCATCCGCTCTGGGTCAGCCGTTCGGGCTATACGGGTGAGGACGGTTATGAGATCAGCCTGCCTGCGGAAGCGGCCGCCGCCTTCGCCGATGCGCTCTGCGCGATGGACGAGGTGAAGCCCATCGGTCTGGGCGCGCGGGATTCGCTGCGTCTGGAGGCCGGATTGCCGCTTTATGGTCACGACCTGACGCCGGATATCAGCGTGATCGGCGCGGATCTCGGCTTTGCAATCCTGAAGCGCCGCCGCGAGGAAGGCGGGTTCATCGGCTATGCGCGCGTGGCGAAGGAGCTGGCCGAAGGTGCTCCGGTCCGCCGGGTCGGCCTGACGATCGAGGGGCGTTTGCCCGCGCGCGAGGGGGCGGAGATTTTCGTCGGAAAAACCCGCGTCGGCACCATTACCTCAGGGGGGTTCGCACCCAGCCTTGGCGCACCGATTGCGATGGGATGGGTCGATGCGGCCCATGCAGCGATCGGCACCGCACTGGAAATAGAGGTGCGGGGTAAGCGGATCGCGGCCACCGTCGCCCCGATGCCGTTCGTGCCCCACCATTATCATCGTCAGAAATCCTGATTCCATCCAGCAACAGGGAGCATTTTATGAGCCGTTATTTCACCGAGGATCATGAGTGGATCGAGGTGGATGGCGATGTCGCCACTGTGGGCATCACCAACTATGCGCAGGAACAGCTTGGCGACATCGTGTTCGTTGAGCTGCCGGAAGAGGGCAAGAGCTTCGACAAGGGCGGCGATGCGGCGGTGGTCGAATCGGTCAAGGCCGCGTCGGATGTCTAT
The DNA here is from genome assembly GCA_006226685.1 of Sphingomonadales bacterium. Classification (GTDB taxonomy): domain Bacteria; phylum Pseudomonadota; class Alphaproteobacteria; order Sphingomonadales; family Sphingomonadaceae; genus Sphingobium. The sequence goes on along the minus strand of SBGG01000077.1, from coordinate 7,628 downwards.
TCCCCGGTTTCGGGTGAGGTAATCGAGGTGAACGGCGCGCTGGAAGGCGAACCGGCTCTCGTCAACAGCGATGCCGAGGAAGAAGGCTGGTTCTTCAAACTACGCCTGTCCGACGCTTCCGAGCTCGAAACGCTGATGAACGAAAGCGCTTACGAAAAGTTCGTGGCCAGCCTGTGATCGCACCGAACCGGTCCAGCATCTGGGATGCGTCCGATTATGGGCGCAACGGGGCGTTTGTCCCCGCGCTGGGGCTGCCGGTGGTTGAACTGCTCGCGCCGCAACCCGGAGAGGAAATTCTCGATCTGGGATGCGGTGACGGCACATTGACACAGGCGCTGATCGATGCCGGTGCGAAGGTCGTGGCGGTCGATGCGTCTCAGGCTATGGTCGCCGCCGCCCGGGCGAGGGGTATCAATGCCGTGGTTGCAGATGGTCAGGCCCTGTCCTTCGAAGGACAGTTCGATGCGGTGTTTTCCAATGCCGCGTTGCACTGGATGCTGGATGCTGCGGAGGTAGCGGCGGGTGTGTTCAGGGCGCTGAAGCCGGGCGGTTGTTTTGTCGGCGAGATGGGCGGGGCCGGCAATGTCGCCCGCTTGCGCCGCGCGCTCAACGAGGAACTGGCCGCGCGCGGCTATGTGCTGCCGGGTCATGATCTGCAATGGTATCCGACGCCTGAAGCGTTCGGCGGCATTTACGCGGCCGCCGGTTTTACCGGTATCGAAGCGCGCCTGATCGACCGGCCGACGCCCCTGCCTGCCGGACCGGAAGGCTGGTTTCATACCTTCCGCACCGGGTTGATGGATGTGGTCGGCGTGCCCGAGGATCAGCGTGAAGAACTGGTGCAGGCGGCGGCGAAACGCCTGCCTGTCGATATGCTGGGCGAAGACGATATCTGGCGCGCCGATTATGTGCGCCTGCGATTTTCCATGAAGAAAGAGGGCTGATGCGTTACCTTCCCCTGACCGATGCCGACCGGCGCGCGATGCTTGACCGGATCGGTGCCGAGAGCATTGACGACTTGTTCATTGATGTGCCTGCGCAGGCACGTCTTTCCGGCACAATTGCGGGCCTGCCTGACCATGCCTCCGAACTGGCGGTCGAGCGTCATATGACCGCGCTTTCGCGCCGCAATCTGGCGGCTGGCGATGCGCCTTTCTTCCTCGGCGCGGGGGCCTATCGCCATCATGTGCCGGCCAGCGTCGATCACCTGATCCAGCGCGGCGAGTTTCTGACCGCTTATACGCCCTATCAGCCGGAAATCGCGCAGGGCACGCTGCAGATGCTGTTCGAGTTCCAGACGCAGGTCGCGCGGCTCTTCGGCTGCGATGTTGCCAATGCCTCCATGTATGACGGCTCGACCGCCTGCTGGGAAGCGATCAGCATGGCGCGGCGGATCACCAAACGTGGCCGGGCGCTGCTCTCTTCCGGGCTTCACCCGCATTATGTCAGCGTCGCGCAGACCATGGCGCGCTTCACCGGTGACGATCTGGTCCACAGCGCACCGGCTTTTGATGCGGCGGGCGATGAAGAGGCGCTGATCGCCGCGCTCGACAAGGATGTGAGCTGTGTCGTCGTGCAATATCCCGATATATTGGGCCGGATCAGCGACTTGTCGGCGCTGGCGGAGAAGGCGCATGAGGTCGGCGCGCTGCTGATCGCGGTGGTGACGGAGCCGGTGGCGCTGGGCGCGATACAGGCGCCGGGTTCCATGGGTGCGGATATCGTCGTGGGGGAAGGCCAGTCGCTCGGCGTGGGGCTTCAGTTTGGCGGGCCTTATCTCGGCCTGTTCGCGACCAAGCAGAAATATGTGCGGCAGATGCCCGGTCGCCTCACCGGCGAAACGGTGGATGCGGAAGGCAAGCGCGGCTTCGTGCTGACGCTTTCGACCCGCGAGCAGCATATCCGGCGCGAAAAGGCGACCTCCAACATCTGCACCAATTCGGGCCTGTGTGCGCTGGCGTTCAGCATCCACATGACCTTGCTGGGCGAAAAGGGCCTGCGCGATCTCGCAATGCTCAACCATGCCCGCGCGGTGCAGGCGGCGGAGAAGCTGGCCGCCGTTCCCGGTATTCGGCTGATGAACGACCGCTTTTTCAACGAATTCACGCTGATCCTTGAGAAGGATGCGCGGGAGGTGGCGCGCCGTCTGGCCGATCGCGGCATTCTTGCGGGCGTGTCGCTGGGGCGGCTCTACCCCGATGAGGCGGGCCTTGCGGGCGGCCTTGTCGTCGCGGTGACCGAGACAGTGACGGACGAGGATATGGACGCGCTGTGCGCGGGTTTGAAGGAGGTGCTGGCATGACCGTCAATCAGAGCGGGTGGCGCCCGGAAATGCAGGCGGATGCAGCAGGATCGAATGCGGCGGGCCTGCCGCCCACGGCGACCGGCAATCGTGCGCTGATGCTGGAGGAGCCGCTGATCTTCGAAATCGGTTCGGCCGACCGTACCGGCGTCGATCTGGAACCGGCACCCGCCGTCACCAGTCGTCTTGGTGGTCTGGAGCGGGGCGGAGAGATCGGCCTGCCGGGCCTTTCAGAGCAGGAAACGGTGCGCCATTATACCCGCCTGTCGCGCCAGAATTATGCGATCGATCTCGGCCTTTTCCCGTTGGGAAGCTGCACGATGAAACATAATCCGCGGCTCAATGAGAAGGTGGCGCGCCTGCCCGGGTTCGCCGATGTCCACCCGTTGCAGCCGGTCGCGACCGTGCAGGGCGCGCTGGCCGTCATTCACGAACTGGGCGAATGGCTCATCACCCTCACCGGCATGAAGGCGGTGGCGATGAGTCCGAAGGCGGGTGCACATGGCGAACTATGTGGTTTGCTCTCCATCCGCGCGGCGCTGGAGGCGCGCGGCGATGCGCGTTCGGTCATCCTCGTGCCCGCCAGCGCGCATGGCACCAATCCGGCGACGGCGGCTTTTTGCGGATATAAGGTCGAAAATATTCCGGCGACCCCGGATGGGCGCGTGGACGTGGCCGCGCTGGAGGCCCGCCTCGGCCCCGATGTCGCGGGCGTGATGATTACCAACCCCAATACGTGCGGTCTGTTCGAACGCGAACTGAAGCAGATCGCCGACTCGGTGCATGACGCCGGTGGCTTCGTCTATTGCGATGGCGCCAATTTCAACGCGATCGTCGGCCGGGTGCGGCCGGGCGACCTCGGCGTCGATGCGATGCACATCAACCTGCACAAGACCTTCTCCACCCCCCATGGCGGCGGCGGCCCGGGCAGCGGGCCGGTCGTGTTGTCGGAGGCGCTCGCGCCCTTCGCGCCACTGCCTTTCGTGGAGAAGCGGGCCGATGGCGGTTTTGCACTGATCGAGGAAGAAAATGCCGGGGAGCATCACGGCAGCAGCTTCGGGCGCATGGTCGCTTTTCATGGCCAGATGGGCATGTATACCCGCGCGCTTGCCTATATCCTCTCCCACGGCGCGGACGGACTGCGGCAGGTGGCCGAGGATGCTGTGCTCAACGCCAATTATGTGCTGCGCAGCCTTGAGGATGTGCTGGATGCGCCCTTTGCGGCCAGCGGTCCCTGCATGCATGAGGCGTTGTTCAGCGACAAGAATGTCGCCGAGGGCTTCTCGACCCTCGATATTGCCAAGGGGCTGATCGACGAAGGCTATCACCCGATGACCGTCTATTTCCCGCTGGTTGTCCATGGGGCGATGCTGATCGAACCGACCGAGACCGAAAGCAAGGCGGCGCTCGATCAGTTCATCATGGCGTTGCGCAGCGTGGCCGAACGGGCAAAGGCGGGCGATGAGTCCCTTAAGGGAGCGCCCTGGTATGCGCCGCGGCGTCGTCTCGATGAGACGCTGGCCGCACGCAAACCGGTGCTGGTGTGGGAAGAGCCGGAGCTGGAAGAGGCCGCCGAATAGCCGCATCTATGTTGCTGGCCAAAGCGGCGCCGAACCGACAAGGGGTACGGGGTTTGATTGAATCAGACCCGTGCCCTAATGTCCGCCACCGGAGGAATGGCGATGTTCTGGAAGGCCGATGCCGATAGTCCGCGGGTACTGGTGCCGCCGCCGATCATTTTCCTCACCTTCTTTCTGGCGGGATGGGGAATCGATTGGTTGACGGGGTGGAGCCTGCCGCTGTCGCAAACGCTGCGTTTTGGTGGGACGGCCGTGCTGATCGGGGCGAGCGGTCTGATCCTGATCGCTGCTCTGTGGTGCTTCCTGCGCGAACGGGTCAATCCAGAGCCATGGAAAACGACGCGTGCCATTATAGAGCGCGGTATTTATGCCTATAGCCGCAATCCGATCTATCTGGGCATGGCCTTGCTCTATGTCGGGGTTGCCGTCCTGCTGGCCAGCCCTGGTGCCTTGATCCTGTTGCCGCCTGTGCTTCTGGTCATCAGGATACAGGTGATCGCGCGTGAGGAACGCTATCTGGAAGGCAAGTTCGGCGATCCCTATCGTGCCTATCAGGCGAAGGTGAGGCGATGGATATAGGGCGAGTCTCGAAGGAGGAAGCATGACGGGAGAACGTCCATGGCTGGCGCGCGCGGAGGCGCAGGATGCACGGCGGCACGCACCCGCCACGCATCGCAATCGCGATGCCATCGCCGCAGTGCTGGCGCGGGAACTGCCCGTCTCGGGTATGGTTCTGGAGGTGGCGAGCGGTTCGGGGGAACATGCCATTCATTTTGCGCGACTTTTCCCCGGGATATTCTGGCAACCGTCCGATCCCGATCCCCTGTCACGGGAATCCATCGCGGCGTGGACGGAGGGGGAGGGTGCGCTGTCCAATATCGGTGCCCCGCTTGCCCTTGATGCGGCGTCGGGTGATTGGCCGATTGCGAGCGCCGATGCGATCTTTTGCGCCAATATGGTGCATATCAGCCCATGGGAGGCTACGCTCGGTCTGTTCGCCGGGGCAGGGCGTCTGCTCGCGGAGGGCGCGCCTCTGATCCTCTATGGGCCGTTTCTGGAGGCGGCGGTTGATACCGCGCCCGGCAATCGCGCTTTTGATGGGCAACTGCGCGCCATGGATCCGCGCTTCGGCATTCGGTCGGCAGAGGATCTGGACCGGGTCGCGTCCGGCCATGGACTGATCCGTGCGGGGCGCCATGAAATGCCCACCAATAATCTGGTGCTGGTTTACCGCGTCAATTAACTGACGCGCCGCGGTTCACCATGTTGCGGTGACGGACCCGCTCTCGCCAGGTGATGTAGAGGCTGCTTCCCGCGATGATACCGGCGCCGACCCAAGTCGCGTTGCCCGGCCAGTTGTTCCACAGCAGCCAGCCGAACAGGGTTGACCAGAGCAGGGTCGAATAATCCATCGGAAGGACCAGTGAGACGGGGCCCCAGCGTAGCGCGGCCGTGATGAGAAGCTGTCCGATGCCTCCCGCGATTCCCATGAGGAGCAGGAGTAGCCAACTCGTCATGTCATGGGCCTGACCGTAAAACAGCATCGCAATGGCGAGTGGTGGCAGGGAGAGGGCGGCGAAATAGAAAACCGTGGTCGTCGGCGGTTCGGTGCGTCCGATCTGGCGGAGCAGCAGCGATACGATCGAGGTCAGTATCGCGCCGGTAATCGCTACGCCGATGCCGAAAGCGGGCATATCCGTGGAACCTGCGCCCGGATTGATGATGACGATGACACCGATAAAGCCGATCAGCACCGCCCCCCAACGGTGAATGCCCGGTCGCTCGCCCAGAAAAATAGCCGCGAGAATGGTTGCGAACAGCGGTACCGAAAAACCGATGGTCATCGCCTCGGCGAGAGGCAGCAGCGCGATTGCCCAGAAATTGACGATCATGCCGGTTGCACCCACGGCGGTCCGGCTTGCGTGCAGGCCGATATGAGAAGTGCGCAGACTGGCGAGGCCCGGACCGAGCATCACGCTGACCAGCGCGACCGGCAAAGCGAAAAGTTGCCTGTAAAATGCCGTCTCGATCAGATGCACACCCCGGTCGGTGGTCAGCTTCACGCAGGCGAAACTGATCGAGAAAGCCAGCATCGCCAGCAGGCGCAGCGTTATCGCATAAAGCGGGCGAGCCTCTTGATGCTGTGGGGTCGGGGCGGGGGGCATGGCCCTGCTTTAGCGATCCTGCCCCCGGGTGCAATGGTGCGTTGCACCAAAGATGCGGTCCGCCATCGGGCGGATGATCATGCGCGCAGCCCGAGGCCGCCCGCCATTACAGGCAGGCTTCGAGCAGAGCCTGATCGAAGCCGAAGCTGCGCGCCTTTTCCAGCGTATAGGGGCGCAGGCCCATCGATCGATATTCGCCGACGATCTTCCCGTCATTATCTTCGGAGAGATATTCGAACTTGAACAATTCCTGGGTAACGATGACTTCACCCTCCATGCCGATCACCTCGGTGATGTTGGTGACGCGGCGGGACCCGTCGCGCAGGCGCTTCACCTGTACGATCAGGTCGACCGAATCGGCGATCTGCTTCGAAATCGCCTCCTTCGGGATCTTGATGTCGCCCATCAGGATCATATTCTCCATACGGCCGAGGCATTCACGCGGACTGTTGGAGTGGAGCGTACACATGGAGCCGTCATGGCCGGTGTTCATCGCGGCGAGAAGGTCGAAACATTCCGCGCCACGAATTTCGCCGAGGATGATGCGGTCCGGGCGCATACGCAGGGCGTTTTTAACCAGATCGCCGATGGTGATTGCGCCTTGCCCTTCAAGATTGGCCGGGCGCGTTTCAAGCGGCAGCCAGTGCGGCTGTTGCAGGCGAAGTTCGGCCGCGTCTTCGATCGTCAGCACACGTTCGCCCGGATCGATCATTTTCGACAGGGCATTGAGCATCGTCGTCTTGCCCGAGCCGGTACCGCCGGAAATGACGATGTTCATGCGGCAGGCGCCGGCGATCTTCAGCGTGGTGCACATCTTGTCGCTCATCGCGCCCCATTGGGCGAGATTGTCGAGCGTGATCGGTTTGGCTGAGAATTTACGAATCGAAATGGCGGTGCCGCGCAGCGAGAGCGGCGGCACGATCACGTTGACGCGGCTACCGTCGGGCAGACGGGCATCGGCCAGCGGTGTGGTCTGGTCGACCCGGCGGCCGACCTTGTTAACGATGCGCTGAGCGATCTGGAACAGATGCTCCTCATCGCGAGACTGGATCGGCGCGAGCTGCAATTTGCCCTTTTTTTCGATATAGGTCTGCAACGGCCCATTGACCATGATATCGCTGATGTCGGGGTCGTTGATCAGTTCCTCTAGCGGGCCAAGGCCGAGCAGTTCGTCGACCAGCACCTTTTCCAGCGCGAACTGTTCACGCCGGTTGAGCGTGAGCTTCAGCTCCGCCAGAACCTCCATGATGATCGGGCGAAACTCCTCGGCGAGTTCCTCCTTGGTCAGCGTGGCAGCGGCTTCCGGATCGACACGCTCCAGCAGGCGCGGCAGCACCTGCTCCTTGATCTTGTGGACTGACGCTTCAAAGCCCTGCGGCCCTTCCTGCGCCGAATTGTCGGAGTTCATCCGGTCGGCGAGGCGAGCCATCGCCTCGGCGTTCTTCACCTGCTGAGGCGATAATTCTTCCGGCGTGGGCGTTCCCTCGCCCAAGTTGAACAGTGCCGGCGGAACACGCAGGGAACGCGAGCTGGTAAGTATTTGATTTTGCTAGGCGTGGGTTTGGGGGCAAAACCGGATGT
>SBGG01000085.1 GCA_006226685.1 Sphingomonadales bacterium | reverse complement strand
CGCACCAGCCCGCCAACACCCGCGCATGGTCGAAAAAACCAACCAGCACCGGCCAGACCACACGCCGACTCAGCAAACCATGCTCATCGCAATAGTAGAGCCGGATCTTGCGACCTTCGCGAATCCACGCTCGCACGCGCGACATGTCTACCCCATCGGTTGCCGGCTTTGCCGACGAACGTGCGCGGAGGGACGGGTCGAGCAACAAGGTGCGAAGGCGCTCCGGCACCACGCTCGTGATCTTCGCAAGCAGATCGCGCGCCGCTATCGCCAGCGCCGCATCGCCGCGTTCGGCAACCCATTGCGCGCCAAGCACTGCCGCTTCGATCTCATCAGGTGTGAGCATCAGGGCGGGCATGTCGAAACTATCGTCGAGAATATAGCCCAGACCCGCCTCGCCATGGATCGGCACGCGCTGCCCGATCAGATCGGCTATGTCCCGATAAACCGTGCGCAGCGACACCTCAAGTTCTCCGGCAATCTCCGCACCCTTGATCGGACGAGGTGTACGCCGCAAAATCTGAACGATCTGAAAAAGCCTTTCGGCGCGCCGCATGGCTCGTCTCCCTCCTGACAGAATGCTGGCAGCAGAGGGCGGCTACAAGCTCTTTCGCCACGTCGGACGAATATTTCGCCCGATCGATCGAGAAGGAGCCTGTACGATGATTACCTTATATCACGCCCCGCAATCCCGGTCCTCGCGGATTATATGGCTGCTGGAAGAACTGGGCCTTCCCTATGAAATATGCCCGGTCTCTATCTTCAGACCGATGACCGGCCTGGGCATGGCCGATCCGGCAAACCCCCATCCTGACAAGCGGGTTCCGGCAATTCTGCACGATGGCGTGCTGGTGGCCGAATCTGTCGCGATCATCCTGTATCTGACCGAAGCTTATCCCCGGGCGGGGATTGGGCCTGAGGCGGGCGCGCCGGGGCGCGGCGATTATCTGACCTGGCTGGCCTGGTATGCGGCTGAACTGGAACCGGTCATGTTGGCGCAAATGGCCGGAGAAGTTGCAGGATCGACGGAAAAACGCCGTAGTTATGATCTTGTGCTGCGCAGGATCGAAACCGCGCTGGCGAAATCGCCTTATCTGATGGGGGAGGCGTTTACGGGGGCCGACTTACTGATCAGCAGTGCGCTCGCTTTCGGCCGCGATGTCTTTCCGGAAAGCGAGGTGCTGGACGCTTTCATCGCCCGATGTCGGATGCGCCCCGCCGCTCTGCGTGCTTTGGCGCTCGACACCGCTTCGGGGATACAAAAGCCAGCCTGAAAGCTGACCGTTGCAGGCCGTGGGCGGGAGCAATCCTCAACTCGCGGTCCTGCAGGCGGCGAGTCCGGCGCGATAATCGGGGTAAAGCGGCTCCCAGCCGAGCAGCCTTTTGGCCCTGCCATTGGCGACGCGCCGGCTCTCCGAATAGAAGGCGCGGGCTTGCGGCGATAATCCCGCTTCCTCGATTGTCAGCAGCGGCGGGGGCGCGATTCCCAGTAGCGCACAGCCATGCTCGATCACGGCATTTTGTCCGCAGGGGTAATCGTCGGCGATATTATACAGGCCTCCGGGCCCGTCGAAGCTTTTTATAATGGCCGATATAATATCGTCGACATGAATGCGGCTGAATATCTGGTTGGGCAGGTCGATGCGATGGGCGCGCCCTTCCCGAATGCGATCGAGCGGGTTGCGCCCCGGACCATAAATGCCGGGCAGGCGGAAAATGCGCATATCCGGCCCCAGTGCCTGCCAGCGGAGATCCGCCTCGGCCCGTGCCGTACGGCGCCCGGTGCCGACAGGCGCGCTTTCATCCACCCATGCCCCGCCGGTATCGCCATAGACACCCGTCGAGGAAATATAGCCCTTCCAGAGTGCCGACGCCTCCATGATGGCCGCGCCGTAATTGTGTAGCACGGGATCGGTCCCATCGCGATCGGGCGGCACCGAGGAGAGAATATGAGTGGCGCTGGTCAGCGCTTCCGCAATGGCGACATGATCATCGAAAGCGAGAGTGCCGCCTTCCCCGGCGGTTCTGCGCACACCGGTCATGCGCCAGCCGCGCTCCCGCAACGCGTGGCCAAGGCGCGCGCCGGTGTAGCCCATCCCGATAATCAGCATATGACAGGTCATGGCCCTATAGAATAGCGCGCCTTCGGCGATGCAAGATGATTGTGCGTTGGCGCGCCGCTGCGTAGAAGCAGGGATATGACCGACGCTCAGACCCCGCATGCCGCCCTGACGGCCGATGCCCCCGCCGCACCCGCGATCATCCACCGCGAGGATTATCGCGCGCCCGACTGGCTGATCCCCGATGTCGCACTTGATTTTCATCTGGATGCCGACCGGACCGAGGTGACGGCCCGCCTCTCGGTGGAGCGCAACGGTGCGCATGACCGGCCGCTGCATCTGGAGGGGGAAAGCCTGGAACTGCTTTCCGTCATGGTGGACGGGGTGCCCTTGTCGCAAGAGGCATGGCCGCAGGGGGATGAGCCGCTGCTGATCGCCTTGTCCGGTGCATCCCATGTGATCGAAACCCGGGTGGCGATCGCCCCGGCGAAGAACAGCCAGTTGATGGGCCTTTATGCCAGCGGCGGGCTGCTCTGCACCCAGTGCGAGGCCGAAGGGTTCCGGCGCATCACCTATTTCCCAGATCGCCCCGACATATTGTCACGCTATTCGGTGCGGATGGATGCGGATAAGGCGTTTTATCCGGTGCTGTTGTCCAATGGTGATCCGGTCGCCAGTGGTGAAGGCGAAGAGGGCCGCCATTGGGCGGAATGGAAGGATCCTTTCCCCAAGCCTTGCTATTTGTTCGCGCTGGTGGCGGGCGATCTTGTCTGCAATGCCGATCGTTTCACCACGGCCAGCGGGCGTGAGGTAAAGCTGGGCATCTGGGTGCGGGGGGAAGATCTGCCCCGGACCGGCCATGCGATGACGGCGCTGAAAAACAGCATGGCCTGGGATGAGCGGACCTATGGCCGGGAATATGATCTGGATGTGTTCAACATCGTCGCGGTCGCCGATTTCAATTTCGGCGCGATGGAGAATAAGGGCCTCAATATCTTTAACAGCCGCTATATATTGGTCGATCCGGAAACCGCGACCGATTTCGATTATGACGCGGTCGAGGGCGTGGTCGCCCATGAATATTTCCACAACTGGACCGGCAATCGCATCACCTGCCGTGACTGGTTCCAGCTTTCCCTGAAGGAAGGGCTGACCGTCTATCGCGACCAGTGCTTCTCCGCCGATATGGGCAGCCCTGCCGTCAAGCGGATCGAGGATGTGCGCGCGCTGCGCGCGGCCCAGTTTCCGGAGGATGCGGGGCCGCTCGCCCATCCGGTGCGGCCCGACAGCTATATGGAAATCAGCAATTTCTATACGGCGACCGTTTACAATAAGGGCGCCGAGGTCATTCGCATGATGGCGACGATGCTTGGGACGGAACGCTATCGCAAAGGCACGGATCTCTATTTCGAGCGGCATGACGGTCAGGCGGTGACCTGCGAGGACTTCGTCCGGGCGATGGAAACGGGTGGGGATATCGACCTGTCCCAGTTCCGCCTCTGGTACAGTCAGGCCGGAACGCCGCGCGTGTCGGCGAGCATGGTCCATGATCCGGAAGGCCATGCCGTCACCCTGACAGTGAAGCAGGATATTCCCGATACGCCCGGACAGCAGGGCAAGCAGCCGATGGTGCTTCCCCTGCGCACCGCCCTGTTCGATCGCCAGTCGGGCGAGCGGCATGAGGAACGACTGCTGATGCTGACAGAGGCGGAGCAGAGCTTCACCTTCGAAGGGATCAGTAATCCGCCGGTCTTATCGATCAATCGCGGTTTTTCCGCGCCGGTCATCGTCGATGCGCCTCGCACCCCGGCTGAACTGGCATTCCTTTCCGCCCATGATGATGATTCCTTCGCCCGTTATGAGGCGATGCAGCAGCTCATGGTCGGGGCGCTGACCAGCGCGGCGGCATCCGGGACGCTGGACAGCGGCGCGGTGATCGATGCGATCCGCACCAGCATCACCGATCCATCGCTGGACGATGCCTTCATCGCCGAAACCGTCCGTTTGCCGAGCGAGGCCTATATTGGCGACCAGATGCTGGTGGTCGATCCCGAGGCGATCCATGGCGCGCGGGAGGCGTTGCAGCAGGCGATCGGCGTCGCGCTCGAATCGCAATGGCGGGAATTACATGCCCGGACGACCCGGTCCGCCTTCACGCTGGAGCCCGGCGACAAGGGCGCGCGCAAGCTACGTAATGTCGCCTTGTCCTATATCGCCGCCGCAGGTGTGGCGGACGGGGCCCGGCTGGCGCTGACCCAATATGAAGGCGCGCATAATATGACAGAGCGGCAGGGTGCGCTTGCGGTGCTCGCCAATAGCGAAAGCCTGGAACGGAACAGGGCGCTCGCGGATTTTTACGGCCGCTATCATGATAATGCGCTGGTGCTCGACAAATGGTTCCAGACACAGGCGCTGGCCTTCCATCCGGATACGGTCCAGATCGTCGAGCAGCTTGCGCGGCATAAGGATTTCACCCTGTCCAACCCGAATCGGGTGCGGTCGCTGTACGGCGCCTTCGCGGCGAACCAGTGGGCGTTTCACAGCGGGGCGGGTGAGGGCTATCGCCTGCTCGCTGACCTCATTCTCGCGCTCGATCCGATTAACCCGCAGACGGCGGCCCGCATGGTGCCGCCGCTCGGCCGCTGGCGGCGTTTCGGTGCGGAGCGGGGGCAGCAGATGCGGGCGGAGCTGGAACGCGTGCTTGCCCAGCCGAAATTGTCGAAGGATGTGACCGAGCAGGTGAGCAAGAGCCTGGCGGATTGATTGCCGGGCTGCCGGGGAGGCGGGGTGTCGACACCTTCGTTGGTCCGCAGCCCCGGACCCTGCGTCTATGGGCCCGGCGTCGATGGGTGCTGTCACGGAAAGTGGCCGGACCGGGAGCAATCATGCCTGGCGATATGGTGCCATTGCAATCTCACCCGGTGTGGCCTTGCCGTGTCGTGATGAACGGGAGCAAGGCTGGCGGAAACAAGGCTGGCCGGATAAGAGAAGGGCGGGTCCTTCCCTTTCGGGGAAGGCCCGCCCTGCATCTTTGACGACAGGAAGTTCCGGCGCTCAGGCGCTCAGAATCACCTTCATCGCCTTTTCGCGCGCTGCGTTGCCGAACACTTCATAGGCGGCCATGATGTCGTTCAGCGCAAAGCGATGGGTAATGAGCTGCGCGGGCTTGAGCTTGCCGGACTGGACGGTCTTCATCAGCATGGCCGTGGTGTTGGTGTTCACCAGACCCATGGAAATGCTGATATTCTGAATCCACAGCTTTTCGAGATGGAGTTCGACGCTCTTGCCGTGGACGCCGACATTGGCGATGCGGCCGCCCGGTGCGACGACTTCCTGACACAGGCCGAAGGTGGCGGGAACGCCGACTGCCTCGATCGCCACGTCCACGCCGACGCCGTCGGTCATTTCCATGATCTTCGCGACCGCGTCTTCGCTGCCGACCTGAATCACATCGGTGGCGCCGAAACCGCGCGCAACCTCCAGCCGGTTCGCATCCATGTCGAGCATGATGATCCGGGCCGGCGAATAAAATTGCGCGGTCAGCAATGTCGCCATGCCGATCGGACCAGCGCCGACGATCGCGACCGTGTCGCCGGGGGCGATCTGTCCGGCCAGCACGCCAATTTCGAATCCGGTGGGCAGGATGTCCGACAACATCACCAGCGCCTCTTCATCGGATCCCTCGGGAATTGGATAGAGCGAATTGTCGCCATGGGGAATGCGGACATATTCGGCCTGCGTCCCGTCGATCAGATGGCCGAGGATCCAGCCGCCGTCCGAGCAGTGCGAATAAAGCTGGCGCTTGCAATTGGGGCAGCTTCCGCAAGAGGTGACGCAGGAAATGAGGACACGATCGCCCTTTTTGAAATTGCGGACGGCGCTGCCGACTTCCTCGACAACACCGACGCCTTCGTGACCGAGGGTGCGGCCAACGGTGACCGCGGGCACGTCGCCCTTCAATATGTGGAGGTCGGTACCGCAGATCGTCGTCATTTCGACCTTGACGATCACATCGGTGGGTTTTTCCACGGCGGGCATCGGCTTGTCGGTCCATTGCTTCTCGCCGGGGCCGCCATAAACCAGAGCTTTCATGTGCCATTCTCCATAAGACAGGGTATTATTTGCCCCACTGATCGTCATGGTCCGAAAGCCCGTTCGGTATGCCGGACCATGCCAATATGCATGATGAGGAATAGCGCCGGCATCCGTTTCCCGCCAGCCTTTCATGACTGGCGGAGGAGGATTTAAAATGCCTTCGCGGTCAGTTGCTGCTGACCCAGGCGGCGACCTCGGCTGCAACCATGTTGGCGGCCTGATTGATCGGCGCGGCAACCTTTTTCGCGCTGATGTCCGGTACCGGAACGCGCGCGGTAAATCGCTGCCGCGTGGCTCGCCCGTTGTCGCTGCCGGTGAGCACTGCATCATAGGTCACAACGGCTTCGCGGGTGCGCGCATCCACCCCGAAATCGACCAGATCGCCGGACAGGCGCCGGTCCGGGCGCAGCCCATATTGGTCTTCCTCGATCACGAATACCGCACCGTCTGCGGTGAGGGTTTCCGAGAGCAGGTTGCGGAACATATCGCGCGGGGCCTCGGTCCATTGCGCTTTCTTCACATAGGCGACGCTGGTGGCATCGACCTGAACCGGGATGCGGGTCGTTGCCAGCTTGCGCGGCACATCGGGCAGCATCACCGAGAGCCCCGGCAATCCTTCGCTGCGAACGCTTTTACCGGCGGCAATCCCGTTTTCCGCAGTGATCGTCAACAGTTGCGGCGGCGGCTTCGCGCCGAAGCTGACGCAGCCGGAAAGCAGCAAAGCTGCTGCTGCGGTCGCGGGGGCGAACAGGTGATGGAGTCTTGTCGTCGGCATGGCGGCCCCCTTACTTCCTGTAATCCGGCAACGGTGGATCGCCCAATAGCGACCCCGCGCCCTGATGATCGATCTTTTCGGAAATGGCGCGCAGGCTGCGGGACATTTCCCGCAGGTCGCGTACCAGCAGGTTCATTTCCGGCATGGTGTCATGCGAGAAGCTGTGCACGCCCGGCTGTGCCTCCGCGATGGTCTTGTCGAGTGTGTCGAGGCTGCGATTGGCGGATTGGATCGTGCCGCGCAGATCCTTGATCAGCGGACGGCCTTCCTCGTTCAGCGTTGCATTGGTCGAACTGACCAGCGTGCCGATTTCCTCGGCGGCATTGCCGACCTTTTGCAGGGTAATCCGCGTTTCCGCCAGCGCCGCGGCAATTTCCGGCCCGCGCCGGGAAAGCGCCGCGGTAAGATCCTCGACATGGTCCAATATGCCGGCGATGCTGGCCTGGTTGCGGTCATTGAGCAACTCGGTCAGCCGTTCGGTCAGCGTGGTGAGGCGTTCCAGCAATTGTGGCGCATTGTTGAGCAGCTCGCCCAGTGCGCCCGGCTTGGTCGGGATGACCGGTACGTCATCCGGGCACGTCGCGCGGCGGTTCGTTTCCGGGCAGACGATCGGTGGCGCGCCCTTGACCGCGCCGTCCAGCACGATTTCGGAAACGCCGGTAAAGCCGACTCCCTGAATCGTCGCGGTGGTGCCCTGCAGGATCGGCGTATCCCGCTTCACCGCGATGCGCACCCGCACGAAGGTCGGGTCGCGCCGCCACAGTTCGATTTCTTTGACCTGCCCCGAGGGAACGCCCGAATAGGAAACCCCCGATCCCTTGGCGAGGCCATTGACCGACTGCTTGAAATAAATGTCGTACAGCGCATCCTGCCCGTCGGAAATCCGCGAAAACCAGAAAGCCGCGATCATCACCGCCGCGAGCAGGGCGAGCACGGCGCTGCCCACCAGCACATGATTGGAGCGAGTTTCCATCTAGCGAATGTCCTTTCCGGCCGGGGAAGGGCTGGCCGTTTCCGGAAGGCCGCGCGCGGACGTTGCCGCCCGGCCGCGCGGACCGTTGAAATATTCCTGTATCCACGGATGCTCGGTCGCCAGCAACTCGTCAATAGTGCCGACCGCGATCACCCGTTTGTCGGCGAGCACCGCGACCCGGTCGCAGATCGCATAGAGCGTGTCGAGATCATGGGTGATGAGAAAGACAGTCAGGCCAAGCGTCTGCTGCAACTGGCGCGTCTGCTCGTCAAAGGCGGCGGCGCCGATCGGATCCAGCCCGGCCGTCGGTTCGTCGAGGAACAGAAGGTCCGGATCAATGGCGAGCGCGCGCGCAAGGCCCGCCCGCTTCTTCATGCCGCCCGACAGTTCGGACGGGAATTTGGGGCCGGCCTCGGCGGGCAGCCCGGTCATGCGGATTTTGTAGGTGGCGATCTCGTCGCGCAGCTTCGGGCCGATTTCGGGGTAGAATTCGCGGATCGGCACTTCGATATTTTCGGCCACCGTCAGCGTGGAGAACAGTGCGCCGCCCTGAAACAGCACGCCCCAGCGGCGGCGCAGTTCCAGCGTCGCCTCGTCGGAGCGGTTGACGGTGGATTCTCCGAATACGCTGATTTCGCCTGCGTCCGGCTTTTGCAGGCCGATGATCG
>SBGG01000061.1 GCA_006226685.1 Sphingomonadales bacterium | reverse complement strand
TCCAGCCGCTACCGCAGATCGTGGTGGTGGTGGACGAGCTGGCCGACCTGATGATGACCGCGGGCAAGGAGGTGGAATTCCTGATCCAGCGGCTTGCGCAGAAGGCGCGCGCCGCGGGTATCCACCTGATCCTCGCGACGCAGCGCCCCTCGGTCGATGTCATCACCGGCGTCATCAAGGCGAACCTGCCGACGCGCATCAGCTTCTTCGTCACGTCGAAGATCGACAGCCGCACCATTTTGGGCGAGCAGGGCGCGGAGCAGCTTCTGGGCAAGGGCGACATGCTCTACATGGCGGGCGGCAAAGGGCTGACCCGTGTGCACGGGCCGTTCGTTTCGGATGACGAGGTGCGCGCGGTCGCCGACCACTGGCGCGCGCAGGGGGCGCCTGACTATATCTCTGCCGTTACCGAGGAACCGGAAGATGGAGGCTTTGCTCTGGAAGGCGCGGATCTGGGCGACGACAGCCCCGATGCGCAGCTCTATCGCAAGGCATGTCAGCTGGTGTTTGAGAACCAGAAGGCTTCGACCAGCTGGCTTCAGCGGCAGTTGCGTATCGGCTACAACTCGGCCGCGCGCTTAATCGAGCGGATGGAGGATGAGGGCCTTGTCGGCGCACCCAACCATGTCGGACGGCGCGAAGTGCTGAGAGACGAGGCGGGGAACCCGGTTTAGGACGGATCCGCTATTTCCAGTCCAGACCGGCTGTATCGAACGTGAATTGCTCGCGACCATTGTTGTAAAGTTCGGCTTCTATGATCGTCCGTTTCGCTTTCTTGAGATTGGCCAAGAAATCCACGGTATGCTCTATAAAGGCGGTCTCCGAACTGCCATCGCTCGTGCCCGTGCAGGCATATCGCTTGATCGGACCATCGTCGAATTTTGCTGAAACATAAGTGGTGTCGCCAAAGCTGCGACAGAGAATCTGGCCATTATCGACACTGAACATGATATTCAGTCCATCCTGAGGCCTTTTGCGCACCGTAATAATGCCGTTTACAGAGCCATAGGGGAAGTCAAGATTGACCTCATTTTCGCTGCGCAGTTCCGCAAATTTTGCTGTTGTACCCCGCATCTCGTCCTTCTTTTCACTATAATGCCATTTCGATGCGGGGTGGGTCGGAACATTGCTCTCGGTCGTTTCTGCCGGTGCTTTTACTGTGTTTTGTGTGGTGGGTTTCATTTCCTGATAAGGAGGCGCCGGTGGTTGGTTGCCGGATTTTGGCGTGAAAATTCCGATTAAGACCAGTGAAACAATAGCTGCTGCGATAAAATGTTTGCGCTCGAGGTTTGGAATATATGGCTTGATGATCCCCACCAGTGTAGCCAGAAACAATAAGGTAAAGAAGATAGACATATCGCTTTGGCTCCCCCTGTGTTAAGACTGGAGTAAGACTAGCGACAGAGACTATTAACTCAATAGATGAGTTCTCTTATCTGCACGTTGTGTTTTCTCTCACTTCTCCCACAGCAACCATGCCTTCGCCCGGCCGCTCGGATGGGGTTTGCCGTCCAGTCGTTTCGCGCGGATGATCGTGACCGGCTTGTCCATGATCTGGCCCTTCATCGGGCCGGTGCCGCCGCTGCTGGGCAGGGCCAGCATGCGCCTGACCACATCCATACCCGCAACAACGCGGCCGAAGGCGGCATAGCCCGCATAATCGCCGCGGGCGTCCATATAGGGGATCGCGCCAACGGTCAGGAAGAAATTCCCGGCCGCCGACCCCAGCCTGTCCTGACGCGCCATCGACAGGGTCGCATCGAGATGCTTTATGCCGGTCATAGTGGTCGGTTCGTGCGGAATCGGGGGCAGGGCGCGGCGCAAATTGGTGCGGATGCCGCCTTGCACATAGCCGAGTTTCGGGTCCGCCTTGCGCCGCGCCGCGCGATAGAATGTGGTGCCGTCCAGCCGCCCGTCATCGACATAGGTCAGGAAATTGGCGCTGGTCTTCGGCGCCCTTTTCATATCCACCGCGACCACGATCCGGCCCATGGAGGTAATGAGTTCCACGCGCACATAGCCCGGGCTGGGCCGGTCGGCGCGCTGGGCCGCTGCTGGCTGGACGCAGAAAAGCGTCTGGATGGCAAGGCAGAGGAAGGCGAGGAGAAAGACAACGGGGCGGGAAGACATGCCGAGGTTCTAAAACAATATGGGAAAAAGTGGGAACCGGTTTTCCGCATGAAAGGGTGCGAAAATGCCGGTCCGATCCCGCGATGCGCCTGAGATAGGCCCGAACCGCCTTGTTTTTTCCTTATTTTCCCGATGGTGCCATTGGGGGCAGGCTCTCGCCCGATTTGTCGCTTGCAGTGTTTCGTATGTTCTGGAAACCGATCGGCGCCAAAAAGCGCCGCCGCCCAAACATCTTTACGAGGAACTCGGTTCGTTGCGGGCCGTTGCGGAAGAGATGGGCAGGGTTGGGGGGCTGGCATGGCATGATCGCCATATCGCCGGTTCCGACGCCCATTATGCCGGGCGGGAGCGCCGCCGCTGAATATAGGGGCCTGCCCTGATTGCCGCGGTTCCGCATGGATGGCGTCTGCCTGCACCAAATGCGGATATGAGAGGGGCCGCCAGAGCGGGAAATCCCCTCTGACGGCCCATCATGACATGGTCAGCGGTCGGAAGGCTGACCCAATTTCGGGAAATGGAACTCGCGCTTATTCGCTGGCGGCTACCGATCGGCGGTACATGTCAATGCGCCTGTCGGCAGGCCGCAACGGTGCGGCGCTTGTCGCCGCTTAGCTGCGCATCCCCCGAATGGACTTGTCCGACCCTCTTGCTGAACCATGAGACATCGGATCACCTCCTTTCGCGCTGTTGAAGCCTGCGTCGCCGGAGCCATGGGGCTGGAAACCCGTTTGGACCAGAAACCCGATAACAACCGGCCACGATCCGAATGTGATTCAAAGTCGCCTTGTTATCAAGGCTTGTAATTTTCTTTTTTGGAATCATAATTTCTGGTCCGCGTCGCAGCCGGAACAGGCATCGTCAAATTGGCGGCGGCGGAGCGAGTGGCGGGCCGGATGGCCGTTGCGCCTTTTACCCCCGGCAATCCTCGATGACGCGCGACACTTCGGCCCATCCCGGCACTGCGATCGGCGCTGCGCCGGGTGCTTCTATGGCAAAACGACCCCGGCTGAACGCGATCTTGTCGAACGTGCCGTCATTACCGGCGCGGATCGCGGTCGCATAAGCGCCGGAGGCCCCGGTCATGCTGGTTCCCGTCACCGGCCATTGTGTCTCGCCGAAGCTGGTGTGGACGGTCATCTGGCCGCTGATCCGGTTGGCCGGGTGAGAAGTCGCGCGCGCAACAAAAATGCGATGCGTGGCAAGGTCGCACCGGAAGGAAAGCAGTGTTGCCCGCCCCGGCTGGCCAAAGGAGGCGATCGTTCCGCGCTCTGTGGTCCGGTAGGACCAGCCGCCCGGCGCCACCGGCCAGTCGCGCCAATTGTCGGAAACCGATGTGG
Source organism: Sphingomonadales bacterium (assembly GCA_006226685.1). Lineage (GTDB taxonomy): Bacteria > Pseudomonadota > Alphaproteobacteria > Sphingomonadales > Sphingomonadaceae > Sphingobium. The sequence continues at coordinate 40,638 of SBGG01000061.1, read as the reverse complement.
GCGCGGGGGGAAGAGGTGCTGGTGCAGAGGTCGGAGCGGGTGCCGGCTGTGGCCTGGGCGCGCTGACGCAGCCGGCAAGGCCTGAGATTCCGCACAATGCCACGGCGGCGCGAACCATTGATCGTTTCGTCATGCTGCGCTTATGGCGGCGGTACCGCATCCTCTCAAGTACGAAAGGGCATAATGCGTCCGTCCGTGCATCGCCGGGTACAAGCTGTGACAGAATGCGCCCTCCGGAGCGTTGGTGCGTCTTCCCCGGGCATGTCTTTCCGGTAGTATTTTAGCGCGACGCCCGGTTTGCGGCCCGCCGGTTTCTCAGCGTGGTTTACGGAACTTCATCAGGAAGCGGTCGGTTTTGCCCCGGATCGATGGATCGAACACATTCTTGCTGTGATCGTCATCGGGATTGGCCAGCATGTCGCTGCTTCCCTCCAGAACGAAGCCCGCTTTCTCGAAATCGGCCTTCACCACCGCAGGGTCGATGCGATGCAAGGTGCCGGTGGTCGCCTTCATGTCACCGGGCAGGCCGACATGGTCGATTACGCCGACCACGCCGCCGGGTTTCATCGCATCGTACAGCGTCTTCACGAAGGCGGCCGGGTCGGTCGGGCCGATCTTGAACTTTTCCGATTGGTTATAGAGGTCGTGATAGCTGAGATTGGTGATCGCGAAATCGAAGCTGCCGGGTTTGGCTGCGAAATGCTCGAATGGGTAGACGGCAAGGTCGATACCCTTCTGGCGGGCGAGCAGCGCTTCCCATTCCGTCTTTGTTGTGTCGCCGTAAAATTGCTGCGGTTCGAAGGCGGTCACATGCCCCTTTTCGCCGACCGCGCGGGCCATGATCTCCGCCCAATAGCCGCCACCGGTCATCAGATCGGCCGCCTTCATGCCCGGTTTCAGGCCAAGAAAGCCGAGCACTTCGGCGGGTTTGCGGCTCTCGTCAAGGGCGGTTGCGCTGTCCGGCCGGCCGGGGGCCGTTACCGCTTCCGACATGTCGGCGGCGCTGACGATCATCGCCTTCAGCAATATGCTCAGCCCGCCCCCGCTATCCTGCGCGGTTGGGGCCATGGCGAGCGAGGCGGACAAAATAGCGGGAAGCAACAGCGAAGGCATCCTCTCTCCTCATCGTCAGATATTTTTTTATTTGACGGGGAGTATGCCTGTGGAAAGTAATTCGCTCAAGAGGAATAAGGTTCAGAATTTTCCTTTTCGCTGCGTCTTTCCGTACCGTAATTTGCGCGTGCCCGGTTTGCCTTCGGTGGCGCGGCCCAGCGGGCGGGCGACCTGCTCCGTACCGGGCAGGCCCAGTTCCTCGGCCTCCAGCTTCTTGATCTCGTCGCGCAGGCGGGCGGCCTCTTCAAATTCCAGCTCGGCGGCGGCGGCGCGCATCCTGCCTTCCAGTTCCTCGATATAGGCGCGCAGATTATGGCCGACGAGATGCTGCGGCGCGTCTTCGTCGCCGATCGGCACCGTTACCTGATCGCGGCTCGCGACATCGGAGATGATGTCGCCGATATGCCGCTTGATCGTCGTCGGCGTGATGCCGTGCGCCTCATTATAGGCCATTTGTTTTTCGCGGCGGCGACTGGTTTCGCCGAGCGCGCGTTCCATGCTCCCGGTGATGCGGTCGGCATAGAGGATGACGCGCCCGTCGATATTGCGCGCGGCGCGGCCGATGGTCTGGATGAGCGAGGTTTCGGAACGCAAAAAGCCTTCCTTGTCCGCATCCAATATGCCGACCAGCCCGCATTCGGGAATGTCCAGCCCCTCGCGCAGCAGGTTGATGCCGATCAGCACGTCGTAAACGCCCAGCCGCAGGTCGCGGATCAGTTCGATGCGTTCCAGCGTTTCGACATCCGAGTGCATGTAGCGGACGCGAATGCCCGCCTCATGCATGAACTCGGTCAAATCCTCGGCCATGCGCTTGGTGAGGGTGGTGACGAGGGTGCGATAGCCCTTTTCGGCGGTCAGCCTCGCCTCGTTGATGAGGTCCTGCACCTGATCCTCGACCGGGCGGATTTCGACCGGCGGGTCGATGAGGCCGGTCGGGCGGATCACCTGTTCGGTGAAGACGCCGCCGGTCTGCTCCATTTCCCAGGGGCCGGGCGTGGCGGAAACGCTGACCGTCTGCGGGCGCATCGCGTCCCATTCGTTGAAGCGCAGCGGGCGGTTGTCGATGCAGCTGGGCAGGCGGAAACCATATTCGGCCAGCGTCACCTTGCGGCGATGGTCGCCACGCGCCATCGCGCCGATCTGCGGCACGGTCTGGTGGCTTTCGTCCACGAACAATATCGCATTTTCGGGCAGATATTCGAACAGGGTCGGCGGCGGTTCGCCGGGCAGGCGGCCGGTCAGGAAACGGGAATAATTCTCGATCCCGGCGCAGCTTCCGGTCGCGGCGATCATTTCCAGGTCGAAATGGGTGCGTTGTTCCAGCCGTTGCGCCTCCAGCAGCTTGCCCTGTTCGTTCAATTCCTTCAGCCGCTCGGCCAGTTCCGCCCGGATCGCCTCCATCGCCTGTTTCAGCGTCGGGCCGGGGGTGACATGGTGGCTGTTGGGGAAGACCTTCACATAGTCGAGCTTCGCCGATGTCTTGCCGGTCAACGGGTCGAATTCGGCTATTTCCTCTATCTCGTCGCCGAAGAAGCTGATCCGCCAGGCATTATCCTCATAGTGGGACGGGAAGATTTCCAGATTGTCGCCGCGCACGCGGAAATTGCCGCGTGCGAAGGCGGCGTCGTTGCGTTTATACTGAAGCGCGACCAGCTTGCGGATGATTTCGCGCTGATCGGCCACGTCGCCTTTCTTCAGCGCAAAGGTCATCGCCGAATAAGTCTCGACCGAACCGATGCCATAAAGGCAGGAGACGGACGCAACGATCAGCACATCGTCCCGCTCCAGCAAGGCGCGCGTGGCCGAGTGGCGCATCCGGTCGATCGCCTCGTTTACCGAGCTTTCCTTCTCGATATAGGTATCGCTGCGCGGCACATAGGCTTCGGGCTGGTAATAATCATAATAGCTGACGAAATATTCGACCGCGTTTTCGGGAAAGAAACTTTTGAACTCGCCGTAAAGCTGTGCGGCCAATATCTTGTTGGGCGCAAGGATCAGCGCCGGGCGCTGCACCGCTTCGATCACCTTCGCCATGGTGAAGGTCTTGCCCGAACCGGTGACGCCGAGCAGCACCTGATCCCGCTCGCCCGCATTGGCGCTTTCCACCAGTTCGGCGATCGCCGCCGGCTGGTCGCCCGAAGGCTGATAGTCGGAAACAAGTTTGAACGCTTTGCCGCCTTCCGCCTTTTCCGGGCGCTGTGGGCGGTGGGGGACGAAACCGGCATCGGTTTCCGGTTCGTCGAGCGTCGTTCGGATTTGGATGGACATGGTTCCCCGATATGGTACGTCCGCGCCACGGGCGCAATCTGTCGATCATGATGAATGTCGATTATGGCATTCGGGGGGAAAGGATTTTCGATGAAGCTGTTTCCGATGATGCTGGCCGGATCGGCCGTTCTGGCGCTGGCGGCATGTGGCAAGGGAGGCGAACAGGGCGCGACCGGATCGTCGACCGGTAACCAGAGCGTCGAGGAAGTGGCCTCCGAGATCAAGAAGATCAGCATTCAGCCCGGCGAATGGGAAACGACGCAGGAAATCACCGATGTGAAGGTCGAAGGCGCCCCCGAAGGCATGCCGGCAGGCATGTTCGAGGCGATGAAGGGCCGCAAGACCACGGTCAGGACTTGCATCACGCCGGAGCAGGCGGAAAAACCGAGTGCCGATTTCCTGACCGCGCAGAAGGACAGCAAATGCACCTATAGCGGGTTCGAGATGGTCGGCGGTGCGATGAAGGGCGCGGTGTCCTGCCCGGCTGGCGAAGGCGGCATGGCCCATATGACCATGGCGGGTACCTATACCCCGACCAGCTATGCGATGGACATGGAAATGCGATCGGAAGGCATGGGCGGGGCACAGATGCCCGGCATGACTATGGCGATGAAGATGAAGACGACGGGCAAGCGCCTTGGCGACTGCCCGGCCGGATCAGCGGCGAAGGAGTAATCCGGCGATGCCTGCTGTACAAGAAATCCCGCCAGGCATGGAATTCGATCTTCCCGCCTATCTTGACCGTATCGGGTTGGATAGTGCGCCCCCGCCGACGGTCGAAGGGCTGGCCCAGCTGGTCCGCGCCCATCGCCTTTCCATCGCGTTCGAAAATCTCGATATTCTGCTGGGCCGGGGTGTTGACGTTGCACCGGATGCCATTTTCGACAAGCTGGTACGGCGTGGCCGCGGCGGTTATTGCTTTGAGCAGAATGCGCTGCTCGATCAGGTGGTGGCAGCTCTCGGCATGGAGGGGCGCCCCTTGTTGGGGCGCGTCTGGTTCCGGGTCGAGGGAGAGGATGATGTCCCGCCGCTGACCCACCAGCTCGAGCTGGTGACGATCGATGGCGATCCGTGGATCATCGATGCCGGATTTGGCGGCAGCCTTTCCCCGCCCATGCGTCTGGCCGAAGGGGAAACAGAGGTTGGGGCAGATGGAGCGCGCTATCGCCTGACGCGGCATGATCGTTTCGGCTGGATGCTCGAACGGCGCGGACCGCCGACCTCGATGGACGCGCCCGATGAGGCGGAAAATGCGTGGCAACGGCAATATAGCTTTACCACCGATCCGGTCCATCCCGTCGATCTGGAGATGGGTAACCACTGGACATCCACCCGGCCGGACGTGATCTTTACCGGCCTGATGCTGGTCAGCCGGATTACCGACCGCGGGTTCATCGTCCTGATGGGCAACAACCTCAGGATCAGGGAGCCATCCAACATATCGGAGATGGAGATTGGTTCCCCCGTCGAACTGCGCGCGGCGCTCGATACGCATTTCAATATGACGGTGGATGAGGAAGAGGCGGAGCGGCTCTTTTCCTTTTGAACCTGTTCGGCTTGTATCCGGCATGGGCAAGACACATATCGCGCGGCCAGGGGATGTGACCGCGCGAGGTATGACATGAGAAGGGGACGGGATCGATCACTCTGATCGGAAGAGTCCGCTTTTCCCCTTCAGGCCGCATGGCTATGGTGTCACGTCGGTTCCGCACAGGGGCTTGCGCCCTTGGCTGAGTCTCCATAGGGGCATTGGAAACGAAGCGTGCGGCTGGCGCGCAAGGCAGGAGTAAGACGAGTGGCGGCGAACTGGACGCCCGACAGCTGGCGGGAACATGAAGGGCTGCAAATGCCCGAATATCGCGATGACGCGGCGCTTGCCGCAGCGGAGAAACAGCTTTCCAGCTATCCTCCGCTGGTGTTCGCAGGGGAATCCCGCAACCTGCTGGCCGATCTCGCTCAGGTGCAGCGGGGCGAGGCATTTCTGCTTCAGGGTGGCGATTGCGCCGAGAGCTTTGCCGAGTTCCACCCGAATAATATCCGCGATACCTTCCGTGTGCTGTTGCAGATGGCGGTGGTGTTGACCTTCGCGTCGAAGCTGCCGGTCGTGAAGGTCGGTCGCATGGCGGGGCAGTTCGCCAAGCCGCGGTCCGCGTCGACCGAGACCATCGGCGGTATGGAGCTGCCGAGCTATCGCGGCGACATCATCAACGACATCGCTTTCACGCCCGAGGGGCGCGAACCCGATCCGCAGCGCATGGTGCAGGCCTATAATCAGGCGGCGGCGACGCTCAACCTGCTGCGCGCCTTCGCGCAGGGCGGTTATGCAAATCTGCATCAGGTGCATCGCTGGACGCTGGAGTTCATGGGGCGCAGCCCCTGGGCGAAGAAGTTCAGCGAAATGGCCGACCGCATCGGCGAGGCGCTGGACTTCATGAAGGCCTGCGGTGTCGATTCCGAAACCGTGCCGCATCTGAAGGGCACCAGCTTCTACACCAGCCATGAGGCGCTGCTGCTGCCTTATGAGCAGGCGTTGACGCGTCAGGATTCGCTGACCGGCGGCTGGTACGATACCTCGGCGCACATGTTGTGGATCGGCGATCGTACCCGTTTCGAAGGGTCGGCCCATGTCGAATATCTGCGCGGAATCGGCAACCCGATCGGCATGAAATGCGGTCCGTCGCTGGAGCCGGACGCGTTGATCCGTCTGCTCGATGTGCTGAACCCGGACCGGATCGAGGGGCGGATCACGCTCATCACCCGTTACGGCCACGACAAGATCGAAGCGGGCCTGCCCAAGCTGGTGCGCGCGGTGATGCGCGAAGGTCACCCGGTATTGTGGTCCTGTGATCCGATGCACGGTAATGTCGTGAAGGCGGCCAACGGTCTCAAGACGCGTCCGTTCGAACGCATTCTGGCCGAGGTGCGGGGCTTCTTCGCCGTGCATCGCGCGGAAGGCAGCTTCGGCGGCGGTATTCACGCCGAAATGACCGGGCAGAATGTCACCGAATGCACTGGCGGCGCGATTGCGATCACCGACGAAGGTCTGGCGGATCGTTATCACACCCATTGCGACCCGCGCCTCAATGCGGCGCAATCGCTGGAGCTGGCGTTTCTGCTCGCCGAGATGCTGAATGATGAGCTGGCGGAACGCAGGAAAGCGGCCGCATAAGGTTCGCAACCTATGGATCGCCCCCTCATCGCCTTCTGAAGCGATATTGCGTTTCAGAAGGCGGGGACGGGGCGGCCCCTGAACCGGACATTGTTTTGGGGCCGAATGGTCCGGCAGGAGGGTGATGATGTTCGATCTCGTTGCCGGTGATAGCTCGAACAAATCGACCCTTTATGCCGATTTGCGGTCCGCCGCCGGGGCGGTCATCGCCGGTGAACATGATGCAATTGCCAATATGGCCAATGTCGCGGCGCTGATCTGGCATTTTCTGCCCGATCTCAACTGGGCGGGTTTTTACCGGCTGATCGGGGATGAACTGGTGCTGGGCCCGTTTCAGGGCAAGGCCGCCTGTATCCGCATTCCGCTGGGCAAGGGGGTATGCGGCACGGCGGCGGCGACCGGTGCGACCCAGTGTGTCGCCGATGTCCATGCCTTTCCCGGTCATATTGCGTGCGACGCGGCCTCTGTCTCGGAAATCGTCGTGCCGCTGTCATATGAGGGGCGGCTGATCGGCGTACTGGATCTGGACAGCCCGCTGCCCGCGCGATTTGATGACGAGGATGTCGCCGGGCTGGAGGCGCTGTGTACGGCGATCGCTCCGGCGCTGGCGGACTGAACGGGGCCACCGTCTCTAATCTTATCAGAAGCGGTGTTTCGTGTCTTTGGTTTGCTGCATTCCGAACCGACGCGCCTTCTACGCGGCGCTCGAAAATGCTCTGACGATCAGGGGTTCTTCAGCAGGTCGAGCGCCGCCGCAGTCAGTGCCTCGACCCCGGCGGCAATTGTCGGTTCCGGGTCAGGCGCCCAGTGCGCGCTGTGGAGCGAGGGCAATTTGGTGACGTCGCCGCCCGCCGCATCCCATTGCGCCTGCGGCACCGCGCCCAGCCAGAAAATCAGGCTCGGTATGTCGGGCGACCCGGCACCGGTGCGGTAGCGGCCGAAATCTTCCCCGCCCATGGTCGGCGTTTTGCGTTGGACCCGATCGCCGAAACGCTGTTCGAATAGGGCAATGATCCGGCCGGTCAGCGGCTCGGTGTTGAACGCCGCCGGTGTATAGGTCTCGCCTTGCCGGACGATCGGCATCCGATCCTCCGGCATGCCTGCGGCGATCGCTTCCCCTCTGGCGATCCGGGCAATCGCATCCAGCACTTTCTGCCGTGTTTCCGCCGCATAGCTGCGCACGGTCAGTTCCAGCGTCACCTCATCGGGAATTACATTACGCTTGGTCCCACCGAAAATGTGGCCCACTGTCACCACGGCGGCATCCTGCGGATCGATCTCGCGCGCGGTGATGGTCTGCAGTGCGGTGACAATGCGCGCGGCGAGCACCACAGGGTCTTTCGTATTCTGCGGATAGGCGCCATGGCCGCCAATGCCCTTCACCACAATGTCGACCGAATCGACATTGGCGAAGGTATAGCCGGGTGCATAGCCGATGGTGCCTGCGGGCAGGTCCGCCGCGTCATGCAGCGCGATTGCCGCCGCCGGTTTGGGGAAGCGCGTGAAGAGGCCGTCCTCTATCATTGCCTTCGCGCCGCGGCCCACTTCCTCGGCGGGCTGGGCGATCATCATCAGCGTGCCTGACCATTGGCCTTTCATCGCGGCAAGGCGCCGCGCCGTGCCGATCCAGCTCGTCATGTGAATATCATGACCGCAGGCATGCATCACCCCCGGTTCCATGCTGGCATAGGGGAGGCCGGTGGCTTCGGTAACGGGCAGGCCATCCATGTCGGTACGCAGCAGGACGACCGGGCCGGGGCCGTTTTCCATCATCGCGACCAGACCGGTGCCGCCCACGCCGGTCGTGACGGTAAACCCCAGTTGCCGCATCTCCTTCGCCAGCAGGGCGGAGGTGCGCATTTCCTTGTTGCTGAGCTCCGGGTGGCGATGAAGATCGCGATAGAGATCGAGCAGGGAGGGCATGTCCGCCCGCACCCTGTCGCCAATCTCGTCGGCGGCGGCAGGGCTGCTCATCAGGGAGAGGAGCAGAGCGGCGAACAGGGGTCGGGTGAGTGCGGCCATGGAGGGGAAGCCTAATCGGCCCGCGCGGCCACCGTCAAGCGAGGGGGCGGAACGGCGGCCGGAAATGTCGTTATCGCCGGTTGTGCTCGGCGCTTGCCATTTGCCGAACATGCCGCTAAGTGGCGTCTCCACCACGGGCGCCGGAGCGCCCCATGGCCCCTTCGTCTAGCGGTCTAGGACGCGGCCCTCTCACGGCTGAAACACGGGTTCGAGTCCCGTAGGGGTCACCAAATTTGCTTCCCAAGCGATGCCATAACGGCTTAAAAGTGGCTGTTTTCCTGTATTTTTTGTGATATGATCGTCTCAATCGGATTGGATGCAACTCACTGCATACCATCACATTGATGGTATTTCTGATGGGCGATTCCGGTCACTGGGTTGGATATGCCATCATGGGCCAGAGAGCCGGATTATCGGTAACGGCAATCAAGGCGGCCAAGGGTCGAGATAAACCCTACAAGCTCACCGATGGCGACGGACTGTTTCTGCTGGTGACGCCCAGTGGCGGTCGCTACTGGCGGATGAACCATCGTTATCTTAGCAAGCAGAAGACGCTGGCATTTGGGGTATGGCCGGAGACCGGGCTGGCCGATGCCCGCGAGAAGCGCGATGCGGCGCGCAAGCTATTGGCGCGCGGCGATGATCCGGCCGAAGTGATCCGGCTTGAAAAGCTCTCGGCAAGTATTGCGGCAGCGAACAGTTTCAAGGCGGTGGCCGACGAATGGCTGGTGACCCACGCTGCAAGCACTCTTGCCCAGATCAACACCAAAGATCACTATAGATATCGGTCCGCTCCTTTCCCTTCTCAAGGGCAGACACCATTCCCGATGCTGCGGAAAAGGGCGGGTCATCCAATAATGTGCTGAAGCTGTGTGACCTTGCGGCGAAAGATGTGTGCCCATAGCCCTGGCCCACCACGCCGCCCGCGCACCGCAAGATTCAGGCTGCGCGGCGCGCGAGGAAGATACTGATCGTCGATAGCGGCAATGCTAAAGCTGCGACGGCGGAAAGGGAGATGTGAAGCGATTGCGGATCGCGCAGTACGGAGTCGGTTATGAAAGCGACCGCAAGCGGTCCGGCCGCATAGCCGAATAGCGAGAGAACGAAGAGGTGAACGGCGAAAACCTGACCGCGCATCTCATTGGGCGTACACCCCTGCAATATGGCGGGAGCAAGGGCAGCAGGCACTGTGAGGAATGCGACACCGGGAAATGCGACCAATATTGCAACCATGCCGGATGACATCATAGGCGCCGTTACCAGAAAGGGAATCGCGCCGACGGTGGACCAGAGCGCGACGGTAAGCTCCGGCTTGTTCCAGCCTTTTCGATTGAGCACGACGCCGAGCGAACCAGCGATAATGATGCCGGTGATCCCGCCAATGGCGATAAGTGCTCCATAGACATATCCCGCCTCAACCATCGTCCAGTCGAACCGGCGCAGCAGCATGGTCGGCATCCAGCTATGAAAGCCGATCAGGACAAGCACCGCCAGCGCAGGTCCGAGGAATTGCGGAACAAAGAAGCTTTTGCGGTTGCCGATAAGTTGCGCCACCTCACCCACCGACGGAATTGTGTCGATCGCGACGCGATCGCTGCGCGGCGGTTCGCGCACCGTCAGGAAAAGGGCGGCAAAGGCAAGTCCGCCGACACCTAGAAAAATGAATACGGCCTGCCAGGCATGCACCTCTCCAATGAACGGCAGCGCGACATTACCCGCATTACCTATCATCTGCACAATACTGCCGCCGATCATGAGCGCGATGCCCGCCCCAGCTGTCGTTCCGATGGTAAGGAAAGCGAGTGGGCGCGCTCGTTCTTCCTTGGGAAAATAGTCGCTGATCATTGAGACGGCAGCGGGAGACAACCCGGCTTCACCTACCCCGACTCCCATGCGGACAAGAAACAGATGAACGAAATTGTTCGCAGCACCGCAAAGCGCCGTCATCGCGCTCCATGCGCATACACTCAGGGCTGCGAGAATTTTTCTGTTACGCTTGTCCGCGATGCGGCCTAGTGGGAAACCAGCAAACACATATAATATTGTAAACGCGAACCCGTGAACGAGGCTGATCTGCGTATCGGACAGGCCAAGGTCGCGCTGAATCGGGGTGATCATGAGCGCAATAATCATCCTGTCCATCAGTGACAGGGTAAGAGCAAGCGCTAGCACAGCCACCACCCACCATGCATAGGCGTTACTCCGCCACGACCAGTTCGCCTTGAAATCCTGTGTTTCCAACCGCTCTACTCCCGGAATTATCGTCATTCCCGCCAGTTATTCCTATACTGTGATTTCAGAAAAATAATTTCAGTACAAGCCTACCGCGCTAAAATTCAGGTTTTTGACCATTTTTCGCCTAAAAATTCAATTTTCCTGCGAGTATCCGTGCCTGATCGGTTGACATGCAATTCTGTAAATTTATATTGTGAGATCTCAAATAATATGACGAAGGGAGGCGTTTGTGAAGTTTTCTAATGCCGTACTGATGGCTTCGGTAAGCATGCTGGGCGTAATGAGTCCGGCAATTTCACATGCGCAAACGGCGGATGAGGCAAGTGCTTCCTCCGAAGCCGGAGAGATCATTGTCACCGCCCGCAAGCGCAGTGAGCGCTTGATCGATGTACCCGAGACGATTCAGGCGGTGAGCGCCGAAACGCTGCAACGCGCGGGCATTTCGAACATCAACGATCTTGGTCGCCTGACCCCCAATACGGTGCTCAATCGCCGCCAGGACAATGAGCCTAACGTCGTCATTCGCGGTATCGGCTCCTTCGGTAACACGCAGGGCATCGGCTTCTACATCGACGATGTCCAGAATTTCACCGACCAGTCCCCGAACATGGGCGATGTGGAACGAGTCGAAATCCTGAAGGGGCCGCAGGGCACGCTCTATGGTGGCAGCAATGTCGGCGGCGCTGTCAAATATGTAATGAAGAAGCCCGGTGACGCCTTCGGTGTCGAAGGCAATATCGAAGCCGGCGGCTATGATACGTTCAACGTCTTTGGCGCCGTGAATGCGCCGCTCAGTTCCGATGGCAGCTTTGCCGTTCGTCTTTCGGGCTATCATAACCGCTTCGGCGGCTTCATCCGCAATTCGTTTCTGAATGAAAATCCCGACAAATCCCGCGAAACCGGCTTCCGCGCCGCGTTGCAGTGGAAGCCCAGCGATGTGCTCAGCTTCAACCTTGCCTACCGACACAACGAACTCGATAATGGTGGCAACGTCTATATTCACACCGACAATGTCGATGATGTGAAATATGTTGCCGACTTCGATCAGCATATCGCGAATAACCGCACTGTCGATGGCGTCACCTTCCAGGCGGATTTCACGCCCGGTGATGTCATCCTGACATCGATCACCTCCTATGCCCGCAGGAAGAACAAGTTCCTGTGGGATCTTGACTATAGCTCGGCTGATGCTGTGGGGGCGACCGAGGGTAAGCGTAAGGTGGGCCATATCTATACGCAGGAACTCCGTCTGGCGTCAGACAATGGCGATGCGCTGGACTGGATCGTCGGCGCCTATGCCGCGAAGATTGAGAACCGGAACCCGACCAACAGCGCGGACCTCTTCCTGGGGATAGATCATCCGGCTTATGGCGTGCTCGGTGGGGTAGCGCCTGATCCGGTGCCGCTCACCGACTTCAACGATGCCGATGTCCGCGAGCGGCAATATGCGGCCTTTGCGACCGCGAATTACGACATGGGTCAGTTCAAGCTTGGCGGCGGCGTTCGTCTCAATCGCTATGAATATAAGGCGAAGAGGTTCGATCCAAATACGGGTGACCCGCTCGCGCTCATAAACAACGACACAAAAGTTCTGTTCAAATTGTCGGCTGGATATGAAATCAGCGACAGCAATATGTTCTATGCCAATGTCGGCCGGGGCATGGAGCCCGGAAGAGCGAATGTGATCGGCGACTTCACCGATACCTATAAGCCCGAAACCGCGATGAACTATGAATTGGGTTTCAAAGGGCGCACGGCGGACCGTAAACTGAGCTATGAGGTGGCGGCTTTCTACATCACCTATAATGGTCGCCAGCAGGAAGTGCAGGTCAACGATCCCATCCGCGGGGTTATCGAGCTGATTACCAATGTTGGCGACACGCGCACTTATGGTGCGGAAGCGAGCTTTACCTATCGACCCATGAGTGATCTTACGCTTTCTGCCGGCGCGGGCTGGCTCAACTCCGAATGGAAAAATGGCGCTATTGTTGGACCTGATCTGGTGGACCCAACAATGACCGCCGTCTATCCGCTTAAGGGGCTGGATGTTCCCAACTCACCCAAGTTCTCCGCCAACGCCAGCCTCGATTGGCGCAAGCCGGTTGACGATGTTGTGGAATTTGGTTTGCGGGTCGATTGGGCGCATGCTGGCAATTTCTACTGGGACCTGCGCAATCGGGCCAAGCAGAGTGCCTATGATATCGTCAACATGGCGGTTTCACTCGGTGGTCTGGACGGCAAATGGACGGCAACGCTTCGGGTGGAAAACCTGTTCAAGGAAAAATACTTCAACGAACTGGTCTACGCGTTCTATGATGAACCGGACGCCAACGGCAACTGCGCTGGTTGCAGCCTCGGAACACCCGGCACGCCACGGCGCGCGATGGCATCATTCCGATTTAACTTCTAATATCTGATATAACCCCAGAAACGGCCGGGATGGAGGCGCGATACCATGTTTGAATATTTTCCGACCAATTATCCCTGGAGCCTGACCGTGGCCTGTTCGATAGCCATGGGCGCCGAGATGTCGGAGATCGCAGATGTATGTCGGCCTTTGTCCAACGTTGTTTCCGGGGTTTCCCATGCCGTCGCCAACGAGGCATGGTATCAGAGTTGGTCCAATGTCGCCCAGCGCATGGAGCGTCTGGGTGGCGATATGGAGCGCCGTGGCTGGCTGTATTCGGCCGGTGAATATTATTTTCGCGCGGCCAACTATTTCCTGATGGCTGAGCGCAACACGCCGTGGGCGGATGGGCGCAAGCTTTACACCTACAAAAAGGCGCAAAAATATTTCTACGAAGCGCTGAAGCTTCGTGGCGATCTAGCGAAGCGGGTTACCATTCCCTATGGCGAGAGTAAGGAAGTCGCCGCCATATTATCTCTGCCGGAAGGGCCGGGGCCGCACCCCGCTGTCATCTTCTTCAACGGCTTCGATAGCATCAAGGAAATGCACTACGCATTCTATGCCAAGGATGCGGCAAAGCGTGGCATAGCCGTATTGTTCATCGATCAGGAAGGCACCGGCGAGGCCATGCGCCTTCAGGGCATCCACAAGCAGGTGGAGTCCGAAAAGATTGCGGGCATGTGGTATGATTATCTCGCGGCGCTTCCCGAAATCGATGGCGATCGCATCGGCGTTTCGGGCATCAGCAACGGCGGCTATGACGCCCCTCGTTCTGCAGCATTCGAAAAACGGCTCAAGGCCGTGGTCTGCGTCGGCGCTTTCTACAATGCCGACGATTATATGGGGCGTTTCGAGGGCGGCAAAATGTCCGTAACCGCAGGCCTTGCCGACCTCGACGAGCATATGATGAAGGTGCATGGCGTCGATGACGTCGAAACGGCCTGGCGCGCCTTCGCCAAGCGCGATCTTAACGGCGTTATGGACAAGGTGACGGTTCCGTTGCTCGTCGTGCACGGCGAGAATGATCGTCAGGTGCCAATCTGGCATGCCGATCGGACCATAGCCGAAGCGGTGAACAGCCCGAAGGTCGAATATAAGGTGTTCACCCTTTCCGAAGGAAGCACCGAGCATGTCGGCGTCGATAACATGCCGATGCATTCGCAATATGTGTTCGATTGGTTCGCAGAGGCTCTGGGCGGTGTGACCAGCGCCGGATAGCACCTCGTCGAGGAACCAAGCGGAAGGATCGCTGCATGGTCGGGCCATCCGGTGGCGCGGCATGACAAGTTGACGCGCGAATTTTTCGGCGATTTGAGAAGGAAAAGATCCCGATAATGGCATATCTCGCAGATTTGCAGCGCGAGGTCGAATTCATCATTTTCGATTGGCTCGGCGATGAAGATCAAGAGACTGGTCAAGCCGTACTTGATCTCTCGCAACGCCTCGCGAACGATATGTTCGCACCGCATTACCGCCTTGGCGATACGCACGAGCCAGAGCTTGTCGACGGGCGCGTGCGTGTATCGCAGGCATCAAAAGATGCGATGGCGGCCTATGCTGAACTGGGCCTGTTCGGTGCCAGCTTCGCTCCGGAAATCGGCGGAATGGACCTGTCGCAGCTAACCGTTTCGGCGTCCTATCTCATGTTTGCTGCGGCCAATCTTTCGACCGCCGCTTATATCATGCTTACCGCTGCCAACGCCCGCGTCATCGCCACGTTCGCTACGCCCGCACAGGTTGAGCATTTTGCCGGTCCGCAAATGGAAGGGCGTTGGTTCGGAACCATGTGCCTCTCCGAACCCAATGCCGGTTCAAGTCTTGCAGATATCACGACGCGAGCGACACCGGATGGCAGCGATGGCCTGGGTGAGCGTTACCGCGTCTTCGGACAGAAAATGTGGATTTCGGGCGGTGAGCAGGACATCAGCGAAAACATAGTTCATCTTGTGCTTGCAAAGGCGGTGGACTCCGACGGCAAAGTGGGTTCTGGTACGGCGGGTATTTCGCTTTTTCTCGTACCGCGCATTTTGCCTGATGGCTCCCCGAACGACGTGGTGGTCGCGGGCCTCAACCATAAGCTTGGCTATCGCGGCATACCCAATTGCGCGCTGAACTTCGGAGAGGGCGATCTTCAGCCCAATGGTGCGGCCGGTGCTGTCGGATGGAGGATCGGGGCCGAAGGTGAAGGCTTGCGTCAGATGTTCCTGATGATGAACGAAGCGCGGATTGGCGTAAGCCTTGGTGCCGCAGCGGTCGGATATCGGGCATTCCGTCAATCGCTGACATATGCGCGCGAGCGCGTACAAGGCAAGCCAGCGGATAGCGAACGGGGCGGCGGCAACGTCGCGATTATCGACCATCCTGACGTGCAGCGCATGCTGATGCAGCAGAAATGCTATTGCGAAGGCGCTTTGGCGCTGACGCTTTACGCAGCCCACCTTTCCGAACGCAAGGAGGAAGGCCTCCTCAGTCTGCTGACCCCGATCGTCAAGAGCTGGTCTTCGGCATGGACGCTCCGGGCCAATGATCTCGCGATCCAGATTCATGGCGGCTATGGCTATACGCGTGATTTCGATGTCGAATTGCTGTGGCGAGACAATCGTCTGAACCCCATTCACGAAGGCACCAACGGTATTCAGGCAATAGACCTGTTGGAGCGCAAAATCCTGCGCGGAGATGGAGTGGCGACGGTCGAACTTGGATCGCGTATCGCTGCGACTGCGCAGCGCGCGCGCCAGCATCAGGACATGGCTGACCTCGCGGAAAGCCTGCTGACCGGCTGGAATCGCATCCAGACTACCGTCCAATTTCTGCGTGGCGTCGAGCGCCGGCAAAGGCTTTTCCATGCCAGCCCCTTTCTCGATGCGATGGGCCATGTCGTCGTGGCGTGGCTCCTTCTCGATCAGCTTCTCGTCAATCCGAAAAACGACGGCATCCACATGCGCGCGAAGAAACGCGCATGCCGGTGGTTTTTTGCATCTGAGCTCCCGTCCATTTCCGGTTGGATCGCCGCGATGGCGATGCCGGAGCTGGATGAGCTCACGAGCGGCATCGAAGAGTTCTGATCGCCGGAAGAGTTGTGTGAGCGAGATCGACAGGTGAAGCATATGTATGGGAAAGACCAAGTGAAAATAGATTTAAAAAACAGGGTGGCCATCGTAACGGGAGCTGGCGGAGGGCTGGGGCGCGCGCATGCCCTGCTACTCGCCGCCCGCGGAGCAAAAGTGCTCGTCAATGATCTTGGCGCGGCTCGCACCGGCGATGGCGGCTCTCTCACTGCTGCTCAGGCCGTTGTCGAAGAGATCTGCGCGCTCGGTGGTGAAGCCATTGCCAACGGCTCCAGCGTCACCGATTTCGACCAGGTCGAGGATATGGTGGCGCAGGCTATCGACCATTGGGGCCACGTCGACATCCTCGTCAACAATGCGGGCATCCTTCGCGACAAGACCTTTGCCAAAGTGTCATTGGAAGACTTCAAGGCCGTAGTAGATGTGCATTTCTGGGGTTCGGTCCATTGCACGAAGGCGGTGTGGAACCGCATGCGCGACCGCAACTACGGCCGGATTGTAATGACGACATCTTCCTCTGGGCTGTACGGCAATTTTGGCCAATCGGCCTATGGCGCGGCAAAGCTGGCGGTCGTCGGCCTGATGAATACACTTCACCTCGAGGGTGAAAAGTACAACATCAGGGTGAACGCGCTGGCACCATCCGCCGCCACGCGTATGACCGAAGACATCATGTCTGCGCAGGTACTCGACATGCTGTCGCCGGGATCGGTCTCACCGGGCGTACTTGCACTGGTGAGTGAAAACGCTCCAAGCCGGATGATAATGTGTGCCGGAGCAGGCTCTTTCGAAGCCGCCCACATCACTTTGACTGAAGGATATTTCGCCGGTGCCGGGGCAGAAGCGGCAGAACACGTGGCCGCCAACCTGAACCGTATAACGAACCGCGACGCGGAAATGGTGCCTGCAAACGGCATGATGCAGTCGCAGCACGAGTTTCAGGTTCTCGAGCGGTCCTTGGCCAGAGCATAACCGGAAGATGTCGGGAAGAACGATGGTTCAGGAAGGTGATGATGGCGCAACCGGAGCGATGCAGGCATGGCCGCTCACGGTGAACAAGTTCATCGAGCATGCCGCCCGTTGGCATGGATCCCGGACTGTCGTTTCGCGCGCATTTGATGGTTCTATCAACCGAATGAGCTGGGCAGACATACATCGCCACGCCGCGCACCTGAGCAATGCGTTGGTCGCATACGGCATCGGCCAGGGAGATCGCGTGGCGACCCTCGCTATGAACAGCGGACGCCATGTGGCGGCGTGGTATGGTATCATGGGGATGGGCGCCATATGCCATACGCTTAATCCCCGGCTTTCTGTGGAACAACTTGTATATATTATAAATCATGCTGCTGACCGCATTGTGTTTGTCGACCGGCAGTTCATGCCTTTAATTGAACAATTGCAACCCCAATGTCCAAGCCTGCAAACAGCGATTATACTGGACGAAGATGGGCAAGGCTGCTGGGATGCTTTTGTCGATGGCCAAAGTGACAGTTTTGACTGGGGGGCGTTTGATGAAAACTCCGGCGCCGGTCTCTGTTATACATCTGGTACGACGGGTAACCCAAAAGGCGTTCTTTACACTCACAGGTCCAATTATCTGCATACCATGATGGCCCTGCAACCCGATGCCTTGGGCATAGGGGTCAGGGAGGTGATCATGCCGGTTGTGCCGATGTTTCATGCCAATGGCTGGAGCATACCGTTTGCGGCGTCGGCTGCCGGGTGCAAAATGGTCATGCCGGGTGCTCATTTGGACGGCCAATCTCTGCACGACTTGATCGAGAAGGAGAGCGTCACCCTGGTGGCCGGTGTCCCGACTGTCTGGTTTGGCCTTCTCGAATATGTGCGAAAGAACGGGAAGGAATTCACCAGTCTGAAGCGTCTGTTTGTAGGCGGAGCAGCGTGCGCAGAGTCGCTCATTCGGGATTTCGCCGACTATGGCGTCGATGTTGTGCATACATGGGGCATGACGGAGCTCTCGCCCATTGGTACGGTCGGCAGATTGACGCCTGAGGTACTCGATCTGGCGGACGACGAACAGCTTGGCTACCGCATGGCGCAAGGACGGCCACTGCTCGGAATCGACATGCGCGTTGCCGACGAGAATGGGCAGGAGTTATCTCGCGACGGCGCGACCATCGGGGCAATCCAGGTTCGCGGCCAAGCCATCGTCGGGCGATATTTCCGTGCGGAAGAAATCGCACTGAATGATGACGGCTTTTTCGATACCGGCGACGTAGGGACGATCGACGCGCGCGGATATATGCGCATCACGGACCGGGCGAAAGACGTGATAAAATCCGGTGGTGAATGGATCAGTTCGGTCGATCTCGAAAATGCCGCCATGTCTCATCCGGGTGTGCAGCTTGCCGCTGCGGTCGGCATAGCTCACCCGAAATGGAATGAGCGTCCGCTGCTGCTAGTGAAGAGAAAAGCTGGCAACGACGTAACGGAAGAAGACATCCACGACGTGCTTGCGCGCAAGCTCGCACGATTGGCGATACCCGATGCCATCCTGTTTACCGATGATATTCCACTTGGAGCAACAGGCAAAATCGACAAAAAGCGTATTCGCGCGGACTATAAGGACTTCTATGTCGAAAGGGGGTGAGGTTGGGCATCCCTCCTCCCTCCTGTCGGCTATACGGCTTGCTCTAAACGCAATTTTGCCTCTATGGTTTCCGCCGCCTCCTCCAGATCGAGACGGATAGCCTTATCAATCATGTCCGGGTCTCGCACTTTGAGCGCCTGGATGATCTCATTGTGATGAACAAAGGGTTCCTCGCTCAGCTTGGTTCCATAAATCGCATGCAGGGCTGGGCCAATGCGCACCCAGATATTTTCGACCAGTGACAGCGCATAGGGCATGTCTGCGGCGCTGTAGATCGTGAAATGCATTTGCTGGTTATAGTTCAGAACCTGCCGCCAGCTTGTCGATTGCGACATTCGTTCCTGCAGCCACTCCACCTCTCTAATCTGCTCTAAAGAGATGAGCGGCACTGCGTTTCGCGCGAGCATTCCTTCCATCTGCAACCGGATCTGCAAAATCTCCTCGAATTCGCGCGCAGATGGGTATGATACCAGGAAAGAGCTTTTGACGAAGCTGGTGAGGGCGCCGTCTGATTCAAGTCGTTTGAGTGCTTCGCGAACTGGCATGGTGCTGATTCCCAGCGATGCCGCGATCGATCGGCTGCTGATGCGCGATCCGGGCAGGATCGAGCCCGACATTAATGCCTTTCTGAGCGCGAGATAAACTTGCCTCTCTATCGGCTCTTTGCCATCGAAAGTCAGTGCTTCGATATCAGGTGCAGGAATTGGGGTGCGGCCAGATGACCGACGCACTTTTTTGGTCTTATCGTTTTCCACGATCTCAGAAACCATATCGCCCGTTGCTGGTCAAGCCGCTGGTGAACGGAATGCGCAGATTGGTATGAAGTCGAACCGGATCAACCAACAACATCAATGGGGCTTGGGTCGGCAGGTTTGTCAGTTATGCGCTGATGACATGCCTCTGCCGGGACATTGCCGACAGAGCACCGATTATCGCGCTGGTGAGCTCGTTGCCATAATGCTCGTCAATGGATCGGCGGGTTACCAGCATGCGCCAGTAAATGGGCCCAGCCAAAAAGTCGAAAGCCATTTCCCGCTGGATCGCTCCATCCAGTTCACCGCGCCGAACAGCGCGATCGACGATCTCGGCGGCGCTTTTGCGCTTTCGCTCCTGAACCGTGGCACGGATCGCTTCGGCGAGAGGCGTGTCACGCCCCATTTCGGAATAAAGGTCCGGCAATATACGAACCGAAAGCGGTCGGCTTAAAATTCGGGTGGCATCCGCGATATATCTACGAACATCCGCTTCAAGCGAACCTTGATCACTCACCGCGATAACCTCCAGCCCGATGGCGCGGATGAGCGCGATGACCATCGCCTCCTTTCCCGGCCATCGCCGGTAAAGAGCGGCCTTCCCGACTCCCGCCCGCTTGGCGACAACCTCCATTGACAAGCGGCCATAGCCAACTCGCGCAAGTTCGATGATCGCGGCGCGCCATATTGCGCGCGTGCGATCCGGCTGGAGCAAGGCTGCTCCCCGCGCGTTGCGGGATTTTTCGTCGCCATCAAGCATTTTTCCTCCATACACAACGGAACGGTTGCGTTCTACCTTAAAAACCGGCAACAATACGGAACGGTGCCGTTCCGTATTAAAAAAGAATGCTGTCGGGATCGATTGGGGAGAGACCTATGGAAAAGTTTAATTGGGGAATTGCGTCACTTTTTGTCCTATCCACAGCTTTGGCGTCCGCAGGCAACGCGTGGGCACAGGAGTCGAGCGACGGTGCGGCGCAAGTCGATGAAATCATCGTAACCGCCACCAAGACCGGTCAGCAAAGCCTTCAGAAAGTCCCCCTTGCGGTGACTGCCTTTTCACAGGCGGCGATCGAGTCGCGCGGGGCGACGGCTCTGGCCGATCTCGCAGCCTATACTCCTGGCTTCACCTATACCTTCAACGGTCCTTGGTCGATCACGTCCATACGCGGCATCGGCACCAACAATGTGTTTGCCGGCGGTGATCCGAGCACAACTTTGCAAGTGGATGGCGTCTATTATGGACGCACGACCGGTGCGAACGTCGATTTTCTTGATGTTGAGCGCGTGGAAATCCTGCGTGGTCCGCAGGGCACTCTTTACGGTCGCAATGCGATCGGTGGCACGGTCAACGTTATCACGCAGGATCCCGGCAATGAATTGATGGGGCGGCTGAAGCTTACGGTAGGCGAAAATTCCCTTATACGGCCGGAAGGCACCATCTCCGGCCCCCTGATCACTGACAAGCTGTCAGCCAGCATATCGGCGCGATACAGCTCGCGAGATGGTTACATCAAGAATTTGATGCCGGGCGGTCATGATCTTTGGGATGAAAATCGCGGCAGCGTACGCGGCAAGCTCAAATTCACTCCGAGCGAGAGCCTGTCCATCGTTCTTGGTGCGGACTACACCAAGGCGGATGAATATTATAACGGTTACACCGTACGATTGTCGCCGGTCGTGGCACCAGACGGCTTTAACCCCGGCTTCTATGAAACCGCGGAGGACTTCCCCGACCAGAGCGTTGTGGAACAATGGGGAACAAGCGCGAAGATCACGGCCGATCTGGGCGGCGATACCACGCTGACCTCGATCACCGCCTACCGCAAGTCGAAGATGAGCCTGGAGGCTGACCTCGACTTCACGATATTCCCGATCTTCCACACTCGTAAATTCTTCGAAGATCAGAACCAGATTAGCCAGGAATTCAACCTTTCCGGCAAATCGGGCGGGCTCGAATATGTTGTCGGCCTATTTGGTTTCCGTGAGCATGCGAATAGCTATTTCAATGCAAGCCTTGGTCTACCGGCTTTCGACTTCCTGCTGACGCAGGGTATCGATTCGGTGACGAAATCATTCGCCGCCTTCGGTCAGGGCAGCTATGCGCTGACTGATCAGTTCAAGGTGACGGGCGGCATTCGCTATACGATTGATAAGAAGACCGCATCGAACATCTATGGCGCCGAACTCTTCGTTCCTGCGGGCGATCCCACTAATGGCCTGTCCACCAGCGTCGACCAGCAACCGGTGGGTACGGGTAATATTTTCAACGGCCAGAACACGCGTCATGCCTTCACTCCGAAATTTGGTATTGACTATCAGGCAAATGCGGACACGCTGGTTTACGCGTCCGTGACGCGCGGTTTCAAGAGCGGCGGATACAACCTGCTGGTCGATCCCGCCCTGCTCGACACCGCGGAATATGGGCCGGAAAAGGTCTGGGCCTATGAGGCAGGACTAAAGCTGCGTCTGCCTTCGGTCGGCGGTGCGTTCAACCTTGCCGGGTTCTACTATGACTACAAGGGGTTGCAGGTTAACCAGTTTGTGTTCAGCGGCGGACAGGTTGTGCAGTTCGTCAACAATGCCAAAGGCGCGAAGCTGAAGGGTGTTGAAGCGGAACTCAATCTCAAGCCGATACCGCAGTTCGAGATCGGCGGCGCGCTTGCCTATCTCGATACGCAGTATGACGGCAATTTCCCTGCCGTGACAACATTTGGCGGAAGTGCGACCACAGATGGCAATCGCCTGAGCGATGCGCCGAAATGGTCGGGTAACGCCTATGCTCAGCTCAACTTCGGCGTCGGTTCGAACGCGAAAGGGCATCTGCGTGGCGACGCGAGCTTCAAGTCGAAGGTCTATTATTCGCCCGACAACAACGATGTTCTGGGTCAGAAAGGCCGTTGGCTGTTCAATGCCAGCCTTTCGATCGAGCACGAACCCAGTGGGCTGGAGGCTGGCGTTCGCGTCGTCAACCTCACGAAGCGGCAGTATATCTATGGCGTCTACAATGCCTATTCCGCCGCCGGTCAGCCGGGTGAACCCCGCAATGTACGGGCCTTCATCAGCTACAGTTTTTGATGAACGGAACTGATTGGGGAAAATGATGGATACGAAAAAAGTCGAAGCACTGTTGTCCGGTGCGCTGGAAGGTCTTGTCCGCAAGGATGTCGGGCCGTGGGTGGAAATGTTTGCGGATGATGGCGCTATGGAATTCCCATTTGCATTATCCGGATACCCCGCAAGGGTTGATGGCAAAGCTGCCATTGCAGAATATCTTGCGGACTATCCGGACCATCTCTCGCTGACCGCCATTCACGGCCCACAATTTCATCATGCCGGTGACGTGATGATCGCAGAATTCTCGGTGGAAGGGTCGGCCGTCGCAACCGGTCGCCCCTATAACCAGCGTTATATCAGTGTAGTGACTTTTCGGGACGACAAGATCGTTACCTACCGGGATTATTGGAATCCGGTCGTGGCGATTGAAGCGCTGGGCGGTGTCGAAAAGCTTCTCGAATTTGGAAAGGAGGCCTGATCAGTGTCGTTCATTCTGGTAACCGGAGGTACGGGCAAAACAGGTGGCCGTCTTGTTCAAAGGCTGATCGAGGAAGGCCATAAGGTAAGGGTCGCATCGCGGTCCGGCTCCGCGCCACAAGGCGCGGAAGGGCTGGCTTTCGACTGGAACAGCGGCGTCAATGACGCCGCTGCGATCGAGGGCATCGACGGCGTGTACTTGGTCGCGCCGGTCGGTGTTGCCGATGTTCACACGCCCATGACGCGCCTTGTCGACGCGGCGCTTGAACGCGGCGTCAAGCGCTTCGTCCTGTTGAGTGCGTCTTCGGTGGAGGAAGGTGGGCCAGCCATGGGGTCGGTTCATGCCTATTTGAAGGACAAGGCGCCGGAATGGGCGGTGCTGCGCCCATCCTGGTTCATGCAGAATTTTTCGGTCGGGCAACATCTCCCTACGATACGCGAAGAAGACGCAATTTATTCCGCCACAGACGAGGGCCGCATCGCCTTCATCGATTCGGACGACATCGCGGAAGTGGGGCTTCGCGCTCTGCTCGATAATGTGCCGCAAAATCGGGATTTAATCATCACCGGCCCCAAGGCACTGACGTATGGCGAGGCCGGTGACATGATCGGGGCGGCTCGCGGCAAAGCCGTGCATCACATCAAACTGACGACGGCACAACTGGCCCAGCGATGGGAGGAGTTCGGACTGGAACCTCAATATGCCCAGATCCTCGCCGCCATGGATGAAGCGATCGCCAATGGTGCGGAAGACCGCACGACTGACCTTGTCGAGCTTGTCACCGGGCGTCCGCCCAAAAGCTTAGAGCAATTCATCGAAGAAAACTCGTCGGTCTGGAAAGTTTAAGAGTCTTTCGCTCGATTTTGTGCTTGCATTTTTTCTTTTCTGAGATCACAGATATGCGATCGTCGCGAAAGAGAGCTTATTATGTTCCAGGGAAAAACTGCACTTATTACCGGGGGAAGTTCGGGCATCGGCAAAGCCGTATCACTCATGCTGGCGGCGGAAGGCGCGCATGTCGAAGTCGTCGCCAGCAGCGATCTGGTCAAGGCACAGCAGGTTATCGATGAAGTTGCAGCGGCCGGCGGCTCGGGCACCCCGCATGTTGCCGATGTGCGCAACCGATCTCACGTTTCCCAACTGATAGGCAATATCGAGGCGCGCCGTGGCAAGATCGACATGCTGATCACCGCTGCTGGCCTGTTCCTGCCCTCGCCCGCTGGCGAGGCCGACCTCGATATCTTCGACAATATGATCGATACGAATTTGAAGTCGACCTTCTATTGCATCAATGCAGTCGTCCCGGGAATGGCGGCATCGGGTGGAGGCAAGATCGTGTGCTTCTCGTCGGTTGCCGCGCTAATGGGCGTGGGCGGCTATTCGAGCTATTGCGCGACCAAGGCGGCGATTTCGATGATGGTTAGGTCGCTCGCGCTTGAGCTGGCGCCCAAGGACATCAACATCAACGCTGTCGCTCCGGGCAACACGGCAACGCCGATCAACGAAACAATCCGCAGCGATCCGGAATATGCGGCTTATCTGGCCGATATGGAAAAGAAGACACCGAGCAAGGTGACCTTTTCCGATCCCGACGACATCGCCAATATCGTACTTTTCCTGCTGTCGGACAAGGCGCGCGCGATGCACGGATCGACCGTGCTTGCCGATGAAGGCCTGTCCGCAGGCATTTGATGGCATAGCCTCCGCATCGGGCGTGGGCAGCCTCGTCTGCCCTGCTCGCGGGACTTCAGAAAGGGATGAGTGAAGAGTGGTCGACTCCGCCGCTATTGTAACAGGAAGGGTTGTTGTCATCAGCGGGGCTGCTGGTGGCGCGGGCCGGGTCATCGCGGAGAAATTCGCGAATGCCGGCGCGCGGGTGGCTGTCGCGGATGTCGATGAAGCATCCGCTTCGACGATGAAGGCCGATCGTCCCGACATATTGGTCAGGGTCATGGACGTCGGCGTCGAAAAAGAGGTTGATGCGCTCTTTTCATCCGTTGAGGATGAATTCGGCCCTGTCGACGTCGTCATCAACAATGTTGGCATCGCCGGACCGACTGCTCCGGTCGAGGATGTTAGTCTTGCAGAATGGGATCGCTCGCTCCGCATCAACCTGACAAGCCAGTTCCTGTTCGCACGCCGCGCCGTGCCAGGAATGAAGGCAATGGGACGCGGCGCGATT
This sequence comes from Sphingomonadales bacterium, assembly GCA_006226685.1. Classification (GTDB taxonomy): domain Bacteria; phylum Pseudomonadota; class Alphaproteobacteria; order Sphingomonadales; family Sphingomonadaceae; genus Sphingobium. Next base: position 15,273 of record SBGG01000061.1, on the reverse strand, counting down.
ATCAATATCTCTTCGGGAAGCGCTAAAACCGGTTTGCCGTTGCGCTTGCCTTATGTCGTGAGCAAGGGCGGAGTGCTGAGCATGACCATGAATCTGGCGCGGGAACTTGGTCCCTTCGGCATCCGGGTCAATTGCATTCTGCCTGGCGCCATCCGGGGTGACCGGATCAACCGTGTGATCGCGGCAAAGGCCGAGGCACTCGGCGTGTCGCACGCCGATTATGAAAAAACGCTGCTCCGCTACGTATCGATGCGCACGATGGTGGAACCAGACGACATCGCCGAAATGGCACTTTTCTTGGCGTCGGATCGCGGAGCCCGCATCAGCGGTCAGATGATCGGCGTCGATGGCAATATTGAATATGAAGAGTGACGGGGGAATATGAGTAAAAAAGTCATCATCACTTGTGCGGTTACTGGCGGCCTGCATACGCCGACCATGTCGCCATATCTCCCGATCAGCCCTGACGAGATCGCGCAGGCCTCAATTGAGGCGGCGGAGGCTGGCGCGGCAATCGTGCATCTTCACGCTCGCAACCCGGAAAACGGCAAGCCGGTGCAGGATCCCGAGCTGTTCATGCAGTTCATGCCGCGGATCAAACAGGCGACCAATGCCGTGCTCAACGTCACGACCGGCGGCGGTCTAGGCATGACGCTCGAAGAGCGCCTGCGGCCGGCGCACCGCGCCAAGCCCGAAGTTTGCAGCCTGAACATGGGCACGATGAACTTCTGCGCATTCGAACTGGTAGGAAAATATGACAATTGGCGGTTCGATTGGGAGAAGGACTATCTCGCCGGCACGAAGGACCTGATTTACGCCAACACCTACCAGATGCTCGAAACGATCATGATCGATGTCGGGCAGGCCTATGGCACGCGCTTCGAGTTCGAATGCTTCGACTTGAGCCATCTGGAAGCAATCAAATATTTTGCCGACAAGGGACTGATCAAGCCTCCTTTCCTGGTCCAGGGGATCTTCGGAGTGATGGGGGGCATGGGCGCGACCATCGAAAATCTTGTGCATTTCAAGAACACGGCCGACCGGCTGTTCGGGTCGGATTATGAATTTTCCTGCTTCGCGGTTGGCCGCCAGCAGATGCACTTCCTCACCGTGGGCGCGATAATGGGTGGATCGGTTCGCGTCGGACTCGAAGATAGTGTCTATATCGGCAAGGGCCAGCTCGCTACATCCAACGCGCAGCAGGTCACGAAGATCAGGCACATTGTCGAGGAACTCGGACTGGAAATCGCCACGCCGGACGACGCGCGAGAACGTCTCGGCCTCAAGGGCGGCGATCGCGTCGGTTTTTAATCAGAAGGGTTTGTAATGCGTTTTGCTTGTGACACTGGAGGAACGTTCACCGACCTCATCGTCGAGGACGACGACGGCGTTTGCCGGATGTTCAAGGCGTCCACCACCCCTGACGATCCGGTGCGCGGCGTGCTCGACGCGCTGCAAACCGCAGCGGACGGCATGGGCATTGACCGTAAGGCAATGCTCAGCGCGGGCTCGCTGTTCATCCATGGAACGACCCATGCGATAAACGCCATAATCACCGGCAGGACCGCGCGTACGGCGCTGCTGACGACCGAGGGTCATCCCGATATCCTGACCCTGCGCGAAGGTGGGCGGACCGAAGCCTTCAATTTCACTATCCCCTTCCCCGATCCGTTCATCCCGCGCGCGCTGACGTTCGAAGTGCCGGGCCGCATCCGTCTGGACGGTCAGGAGATCGAGCCTTTTGATGAAGCGGCGGTGCTTGCCGTCATCGAACGGCTGAAAGACGAAAAAGTGGAGGCGGTCGCCGTCTGTCTGCTGTGGTCGGTGGTCAATCCGGAGCATGAAGAGCGCGTAGGCGCCTTGCTCGAAAAGCATCTTCCAGGAATTCCCTATACATTGTCCCACCGCCTCAATCCGTCTCTGCGCGAGTTTCGGCGGGCATCTTCGGCTGCAGTCGATGCGTCGCTGAAGCCGCTTATGGGCCATTATATGAGCAGCCTTCAGCAGCGGCTGAAAGACGCGGGATTTGATGGGCGTGTTCTCGTCATTACCTCGAACGCCGGCGTGATCGACGCTCAGGTCGCGGCACAGGCTCCGATACATATCGTCAATTCTGGGCCATCCATGGCCCCGGTCGCCGGGCACTGGTTTTCCCTGACCGATGAAGGCAATGACAACGCGATCGTCGCCGACACCGGAGGCACCACCTATGACGTGAGCCTTGTTCGTCGCGGACTGATCCCCATGACGCGCGAAACATGGATTGGCGAGCCCTATCGCGGTGTGATGCTCGGCTTTCCTTGGGTGGACGTCAAGAGCGTTGGCGCTGGTGGCGGCTCGATAGCATGGGTGGACAATGGCGGCCTTCTGCACGTGGGCCCGCAGAGCGCGGGCGCCGTTCCCGGTCCGGTCGCCTATGGGCGCGGAGGAACGCTGCCGACGGTCACCGATGCATCCGTCGTTCTAGGGCACCTTGATCCAGACTATTTCCTCGGTGGCACGATGTCACTGGATCGCGATGGGGCAGAAGCCTCCATCCGGCGCTATGTGGCCGAACCACTCGGCATCGATGTCGCCGCCGCCGCAGACGCTATTCTCGCCATCGCGACCGAAAACATGGTGCAGGCAATCGTCGATATTACCGTCAATCAGGGTATCGATCCGCGCGAAGCGGTGCTGGTCGGTGGCGGCGGTGCGGCAGGTCTCAATTCGGTGCGCATCGCCCAACGCCTTGGCTGTCCGACACTAATCGTTCCCAGTGTGGGTGCTACCTTGTCGGCGGCCGGCGCCCTGATGTCTGATCTGAAGGCAGAGTATCACGCGGCCTGTTTCGCTAGCACTGCCCGATTTGATCGCGCTAAGGTGAACGAAGCGTTGGCGGGTCTGCGCGAGCGTTGCGACGCCTTCGCCGCGGCGTCCGGAGCGAAAGGACGGACGAACATCCGATACAAGGCCGAAGCACGCTACGACACGCAGATCTGGGAAATCGAAGCGCCTGTCCGCAGCGTCTCGTTCGACAGCGCTGCGGACGTTGACGCCTTCGTCGCGGATTTTCATGCGGCGCATCAGGATTTGTTCGGCTTCGATGACCCTGCCTCGCCGATTGAAATCGTCGGCTGGAGCGCGACCGTAACCTGCGCGCTTCGCGATACGGACGGCATCCGCTTGAGCGAAGATAATGTCGAGACACGCAACCATGTGCGGACGGCCTATTTTGCCGAGACGGGCTGGATCGAGACACCGGTTCGCCGCTTCGATGCGATGCAGCCTGACGAGTTTATTGAGGGTCCCGCCCTGTTGGAGAACGCGCTCACCACCGTCGTCGTCGGTCCCGGCGCGGTTGCGACACGCCGGTCAAGCGGGGGCCTGTCAATCGCGATTGGAGGAAAGTGATGAGCGATACGAGCACCACCAGCATGGATGGAGTGAAGATGGCCATCCTCAACAATCGCTTCGAAGGCGTTACGCGCAAGATGGCGAACACCCTGTTGCGCACCGGACGTTCGGGCGTCCTGAACGTGGCCCGCGACTTTTCCTGCTGTGTTGTAACGGCGGAGTGCGAGCTGCTTGCGACCAATGAGGGCTTGCCGATCCACGTATTGTCTGGTCCGGACATCATGGCGCGCTACATGAAGGAATTTCATCCCGATCTGAGGGCGGGAGATGCGTTCCTCAACAATTCACCCTATCATGGCTGCAGCCATGCTGCAGACTGGACGCTGCTGGTGCCGGTAATGGACAATGACGGACGCCATCGCTTCACCGTGGTTGTGAAGGCCCATCAGGCCGATATCGGCAATTCAATCCCGACCACATATCATGGCTCGGCCAAGGACGTCTACGAAGAGGGTGCGCTCATCTTCCCGTCCACGAAGGTACAGAGCAATTATGAAACCAACGCGGATTTTCGTCGCATGTGCGAAATGCGTATCCGCGTGCCGGAGCAATGGTGGGGCGATTTCCTGGCGATGGTCGGAGCAGCAAGGATTGGCGAACGGGAAATCATCGCCATCGCGCAGGAGGAAGGCTGGGAGGAGCTGGATCGCTTCAGGCGTGATTGGCTGGACTATTCCGAACGCCGGATGATCGACGCGATCAAGGCCCTGCCCGCCGGATTTGCGGTCCACACCAGCTGTCACGATCCGTTTCCCGGAACACCGGAAACCGGGATCAAGGTGCAGGCGAAGGTGACCATCCGACCGGACGACGCCATCGTAGAGGTTGATCTGACCGACAATCCGGACTGCCTGCCTTGCGGTCTGAACCTGTCGGAGGCGTGCTCGCGTACCGCCTCGATGGTCGGCGTGTTTAATGCAGTAGAGCACAGCGTACCAAAAAATGCCGGCAGCTTTCGCCGCATAGACGTCAAGCTACGCGAAAACTGCGTCGTCGGCATTCCGCGTCACCCGACCAGCACGTCGGTATCCACGACCAATGTCGCCGACCGGGTGGCCAATTCCACCCAGGCCGCGATCGCACAAATAAGCGGTGACCATGGACTAGCCGAATGCGGAGCGGTCATTCCGCCGGCAGTCGGTGTGATTTCCGGGTTGCATCCGGATACCGGACAGCCCTTCGTCAATCAGCTGTTTCTCGGCATGTCGGGTGGCGCTGGCGCGCCCAAAGCCGACGCCTGGGTGACGATCGGCCATGTCGGTAATGCCGGTCTTTGTTATGTCGACTCTGTCGAAATTGATGAGCTGCGACAGCCACTTTATGTCTACAGTCGGCGATTGAAGACAGACTCGGAAGGGGCCGGAAAACACAAGGGCGCGCCTTCTGTGGAAGTTGTTTTTGGACCGCGTGATTGCGCTTTCGATATCGGCTATGTCAGCGATGGCGCGGTCAATCCGGCGCAGGGTGTGCGCGGAGGTCTGTCTGGCGGTCGGGGTGATCAATATCGCATAAGACCGGATGGACAACGCGAACAACTTGACCCGTGCGCACAAGTCACACTGCAGGACGGCGAAAAGCTGGTGTCCGTTTCCACTGGTGGCGGGGGATATGGCAAGCCATCCGAACGCGACCCGGCCCTTGTTGCGCGCGATGTGCGGGAAGGACTCGTTTCGGCAGAGCGGGCGCGTTCCGTCTATGGCGTGGCGATCGATGCTGCCGGGAAGTTCAATGAAGCGGAAACCGAAGCATTGCGCGCAAGCGTCCCGGCCTGAGGGCTTCATATCATGACCGACATCTCGGATTTAAGCATCTATGGAAAGAACCCGCTGGCGCTTCCAATTGAGGGCGGCTGTGCCTGCGGCCAGGTCCGCTATGCCATCAATGCGCAGCCGGTTATCGGGCTGATTTGCAGCTGTAACTATTGCCAGAAATTGTCGGGCACGGGCCATGGAGCTTTTCTGGTACTGCCCGCCGCAGCAGCTGAGCTGCAGGGCGAAACCAACGATTGGACCTACGTCGCCGATAGTGGCGGGACCTCGACGCGTTATTTTTGCGCGCAGTGCCATGCTCCGGTTTACGCAAAGTTGGGCCTGCATCCTGACGGCATTGTCGTGACCGCAGCCAGCCTCGACGATCGTGCACAATTTCGTCCATCTGTCGCCCTGTATGAGGCTGATGCACAAGGCTGGGACAGAGTCGATCCTGCGCTTCGGTCATTTGCGGCCGGCCTTTAATCGATCGCCCGCCTCACCCAAAGGAAAAGCGGCATGAAGGAACGAACTGTCCCCACGATTGCGGAGGAAACCGGCAGAGCGGTGGTGCACCCATGGCTGTGCGACGCGATGGGCCATCTGGCAACCCAGCACTATATGCGTTTTTACGACGATGCATTTTTCCATCTCTTCGCCAAATTGGGACCTGTCGTCGTGGAAACGGCCGAGCGGCGTGTCGGCTGGGCGGATGTCCGTCACGAAGTACTGTATCTCCAGGAGCTGCAGGCAGGCGATCTCGTCGTTTTGCGCTCCGCGGTGGTAAAGATCGGGCGAAGTTCACTTACACACCGCACATATATCTCGCGGGTTTCGGATAATGTTGTCTGCAGCACGCTGGAGTCGACAACGGTACGTTTTGATCTGGAAGCGCGGCGTTCGATTGAAATCGAGCCGCAAATCCGGGAGTCTGCGCATGCGTTGCTAATTGCCTAGGTGTCGACCGGGTTGGCTTGTTCCGGGTACGACAAGGTGAGTTTGATTGCGTGCAATTCAAGGTCTAGCGTGCTCCCATCTATTTATGACTGAGCTAGGCGACCTTATCATTTCAGTGCTCAGGGATACGCCCAACCTTGATCAGCCGAGCAAGCCGATCGCTCACCCTGAAAATCCCGACCGCACCATCCAGGGAGCCCCATGGATCGCGAGAAATATGGAATCACATATCACCACACAACTCCAGTGACTTTTCGAGCCGTCCGGCTTCATGAAATAGGCAATTCCATGGTCGATTTGATTTCGGAGAGGGCTACCATCGAGTTGATTTCCTGCACGCCGGGAACCTGTGACAGCTTGGTGAAAAAGAAGTGCTCATAGGCCTCGATGTCCTTGGTGACGATGCGGAGCATGAAGTCAGAGCTGCCCATCATCACGAAGCAGTCGAGAACCTCTGGAAAGCCGTTGATTGCTTTGGCGAAGTCAGAGACGTTGGACCGCCCGACGGCGTCCAGCTTTACCAGCGCGAATATCTGCGTATTGAAGCCGAGCTTGACCCGGTCAAGCACGCTAACCTGCGCTTTGATGAACCCTTCTTTTTTCAGGCGCTGAACACGTCTCCAGCATGGCGCTTCCGAAAGCCCGATCTCATTGGCGATGTCCGCATTGGATCGCGAGGAATCAGATTGCAATATCGCGAGCAGGCGCTTGTCATGACTGTCCAGGCTGGAGAGCATTTTTCTTTCTTTCCAAGGCAAAAAAGAGAATGATATATCCCTTATTATGCCAATTTATCGCATGAATGGCAATTTTTCTCAACGCAAGCCATGTTATTTAGGCAGCAGAAGGAGAAAATTATGCTGTCTGGCGCTTTACCTGCATTTGAAGGCTCGCTTCACTATATTGATGATGAAGGTTCGGGGCTTCGCGGGGTAATCGCGGTTCACTCAACCGCGCTTGGACCTGCCGCGGGCGGCTGCCGCTTCTGGCAGTATGAGAGCAACGACGCCATGGTTGCGGACGCAATAAGGCTGGCGCGTGGAATGAGTTATAAAAACGCGCTGGCGGGCCTTCCCTTCGGTGGCGGAAAGTCGGTGTTGCAGCACCCCGGCGGCGATTTTGACAGGGAAGCGCTGTTCCGCGCGTTCGGCGAGGCGATCGAGTCTCTTGGCGGCAAATACATAACTGCCGAAGATGTCGGGACTACGGTCGAAGACATGAAGACGGTGCGCAAGCAGACATCTTATGTGGCTGGTCTCGAGACCGCGCCGGGCATGGCCGGCGGCGACCCGTCACCATGGACCGCGCTGGGTGTTTTTCTCTCGATGCAGGAAGCTGCCCGCATTTCGCTCGGCTCGGATTTGAAAGGTCTGACCGTCGCTGTGCAGGGGGTTGGCAATGTCGGCGCGGGCCTTTGTCGCCTGCTTGTCGATGCCGGAGCGAAGCTCATCATCGCCGATGTGAATAGCAGCCGTGTCGATGCTCTGGCGAAAGAGCTTGGAGCGGATGTCATGGGCACTGACGAGATATTGGGTGCGCAAGTCGAGATTCTTGCGCCCTGCGCTCTGGGCGCCGTAATCAATGATCGCACGGTCCCGCAATTGAAGGCACGCCTTGTCTGCGGAGGTGCGAATAATCAGCTTGCAACCGAAGAGGACGGCTTTGCGCTGCAGCAGCGGGGTATTGCTTATGCGCCGGATTATCTCGTCAATGCTGGCGGCATCATAAATGTTGCGGCGGAATATCTGCATGAAACTACAGACGAAGTGCGCGAGCGCGTCGGCCGTATTCCAGAGCGCTTGCGTGAGGTGCTGCTTCTGGCCGCGCAAAATGGCCAGCCGACCCATCGCGTTGCTGACGCGATCGCCGAAAGGATCATCTCCGGCTCTAGGGCTGAAGTGGCCTGATTGCTGTGCGCTTCACGGTCCGCACTCTGGCCGATGCGCAGGCGCTCTCGCGGGTGCTGGAGCATTTCGCGTTGCGGACCCTGATGCCCGACCATGTCGAAGCGCAGCGCGATGGCGATATGCTTGAAATCTCGCTGGAGGTTCAGGGATTGGACGAGGCTGTCGCCCAGCTCATCATTGAGAAAATCCGCGCTTGCGTGCTGGTTCTGGAGGCCGCTCTCTGCCAGCAACCCGCGCAACATTTGGATGGTGTCGGATCATGATAAGAAACAGCAAAGGCCTGCATGTGCCCGAGCCGGGCTGCCGACCGGGGGAGGAACCTGATTTCTCTCATGTTGAAGTGCCGCCTGCCGGAGAGGTGGTTCGCCCCCCTGTAACGGTGAGTGCTGCTGAGATACGTGATCATGCTTTCCGTTTGATCCGTGTGCTCGATGATAATGGCATGGCGTGCGGCGATTGGAACCCTGCGCTTTCGCCCGATATGCTGCTCAAGGGCTTGCGGGCGATGATGCTCACCCGTGCCTATGATGCCCGCATGGTGCGCGTTCAGCGTCAGGGCAAGACGAGCTTCTATATGAAATGTACGGGCGAGGAAGCAGTTGCGGTCGCGGCGACGATGGCGCTGCGGCACGAGGACATGTGTTTCCCGACCTATCGCCAGCAGGGCATATTGCTCGCGCGTGACTGGCCGATGGTTGACATGATGAATCAGGTCTATTCCAATAGTCAGGACCGGCTCAAGGGGCGACAGATGCCGGTTTTCTATTCGAGCCGCGAGGCTGGATTCTTTTCCATCTCGGGCAATCTGGGCACGCAATATAGTCAGGCCGTGGGCTGGGCGATGGCGGCGGCTGCCGATGGCGATGAAAGGATTTCCACCGCCTGGATAGGCGAGGGAGCCACCGCAGAAGGGGATTTCCATCATGCGCTCACCTTCGCCAGCGTTTATCGCGCGCCCTGCATCCTCAATATCGTGAACAACCAGTGGGCGATATCCTCCTTTTCCGGCATTGCGGGCGGCGAAGCTACGACATTCGCAGCGCGCGGACTGGGTTTTGGTATTCCTTCGCTGCGTGTCGATGGCAATGATTTCCTCGCGGTTTATGCGGTGACGGCCTGGGCTGCCGAACGGGCGCGAACCGGACATGGTCCTACGTTGATCGAGCTTTTCACCTATCGTGCAGAGGGACACTCGACCTCGGACGACCCCACTCGCTATCGTCCCTCCACCGAGGCAGGCGCCTGGCCGCTGGGCGACCCGCTCGAGCGTCTCAAACGGCATCTGATTGTTGCGGGACACTGGAGTGAGGAGCAGCATCAGGCGCTTGCGAAAGAGCTGGACGAAGAAGTCCGCGCTGCTGGCAAGCTCTCCGAGAGTTACGGCACCTTGAAGGAAGGCGACAGATGGCCCGCATCGACCATGTTCGACGATGTCTATCGTGACATGCCGGCACATCTTGTTGCGCAGCGTCGGCAGGCGGGAGTATAGACATGCCAACGATGAGCATGATCGAAGCGATCAACAGCGCGATGGATGTCGCGCTTGGGCTTGATCCCGACGTAATGATTTTCGGACAGGATATTGGCTATTTCGGTGGCGTCTTTCGCGCTACAGATAAGCTGCAGCAGCGCCATGGAAAGCAACGCATATTCGATGCGCCGATCTCCGAAGGGGGGATTGTTGCGGCTGCGGTCGGCATGGGAGCATATGGAAAGCGGCCGGTCGTGGAAATCCAGTTTGCTGATTATATTTATCCTGCGACCGACCAGATCATATCCGAGGCTGCGCGTATGCGCTACCGCACGGGCGGGGAATGGTGGTCGCCGATTACGATCCGCTCGCCTTATGGTGGCGGCATTTTTGGCGGGCAGACGCACAGCCAGTCGCCAGAGGGGATATTTACCCATGTCGCGGGCCTCAAAATAGCCATTCCGTCTAATCCCTATGACGCCAAGGGGTTGCTGATCGCGGCCATCGAGGATGATGACCCGGTGCTCTTTTTCGAGCCCAAGCGGCTCTATAACGGTCCCTTTGACGGTCATCATGACCGGCCGGTGCGGAACTGGGCCGGGCATAACGATGCCGAGGTGCCGGAAGGGCATTATGTGGTTCCGCTTGGTAAGGCGCGAAGAGTCCGGGAAGGTGGAGAGGTCACTATCCTGGCCTACGGCACGATGGTGCATGTTGCGCTTTGCGCGGCAGAAGAAACAGGCATCGATGCAGAGATAATTGACCTGCGCACACTGGTGCCGCTGGATCTCGATTCTATTACGGAATCGGTGCGGAAGACCGGGAGATGCGTCGTCGTGCATGAAGCGACGCGGACCAGTGGTTTTGGCGCGGAACTGGCGGCTCAGGTGCAGGAGCATTGCTTCTTCGCGCTGGAGGCTCCGGTCGAGCGGGTGACAGGGTGGGACACTCCTTACCCGCATGCCTTCGAATGGGAATATTTTCCGGGGCCAGCGCGCGTTGGCGAGGCTCTCAAGCGCGTGGTGAACATCTGATGGTAGACTATATCTTCAAACTTCCCGACATTGGTGAAGGCATCGCCGAGGCGGAGATCGTCGCCTGGCATGTTGCCGTGGGCGATGTCGTGGCCGAGGACCAGCCGCTGGTCGATATGATGACCGATAAGGCGACCGTCGAGATCGAAAGCCCGGTTTCCGGTAAGATCGTGCGGCTTGCAGGTGCACCGGGCGATCAGATCGCGATTGGCGCTGAGCTGGTTGTCATACAGGTTGAAGGCGGGAGCGTTGCGGCTACGCCTGAGATTTCGGAGCAGGAAGTTGAGTCCCTAGCGCCACCGCCAGAGCCGCTTGCCGAGCCAGCTATTGCCGTGTCGCATGAAATCGCCTCTGAGGCGGAAGATGACACGGCGCAGCAATTCATGCCGCTCACGACAGAAAATGCACGTTCCAAGGTGCTGGCATCACCTGCCGTTAGGGCGCGGGCAAAGGAGCTGGGCATCGATCTTGCGCTGGTGAAAAGCGCGACCGGTAGGATTCGGCACAGCGATCTCGATGTCTATATGCGGCACAATGGCACGCAGGGCTATCGTCAGGCGGGAAGCGCAGCCATACGCGCAGATGAGCAGATCAAGGTCATGGGCCTGCGTCGCCGCATCGCGGAGAATATGGCAGCATCAAAGCGCAATATACCGCATTTCACCTACGTTGAAGAGATTGATGTCACCGCGCTCGAAGCTATACGCAGGCAACTTAACGACAACAGGGGCGAGCGCCCGAAGCTCACGATCCTGCCTTTCCTGATCGTGGCGATCTGCGATTTGATACCGCAATATCCGATGCTGAACGCCCGCTATGATGACGAGGCAGGTGTGGTGACACTCCATGGCGAAGTGCATATGGGCATCGCTACGCAAACCGATGCGGGGCTGATGGTGCCTGTCATTCGTGACGCACAAAGTCGAAATCTCTGGCAGCTGGCCACGGCAATCGTGCGGCTTGCTGAAGCCGCTCGTGCGGGAAAGGCGAGGCCAGAGGAATTGTCGGGCTCTACACTCACGATCACATCGCTCGGAGCTTTGGGCGGCATATCGACAACACCCGTCATCAACCGCCCCGAGGTAGCCATTATCGGCCCGAACAAGATCGTGGAGCGGCCCATGTTCGTTCCTCATGATCTGGGTGGTGAGCGCATCGAAAAGCGCAAACTGATGAATGTCTCTATAAGTTGCGATCATCGCGTCGTGGATGGCTGGGATGCCGCAACCTTCATGCAGGCGCTCAGGCAAAGGCTTGAGGAGCCCATTCACCTACTAGCGCCTTGAAGCAGGGTTCATGTTGAAGTGCCTCACGGATGGTTGGCACGACGTGGCACTGAGGCTTGATCGCTGCTTGCCTCTCTAAGCGCACCGCACGTACCGGTAAAAAAGGGGAAGTCGGACGCCTGATCGGGTGCACGAAGGGAGGCATGAATACCAAGTTCCATGCCGTGACGGATGCAAACGGTCGTCCAATCAGTCTCTTCATAACCGCAGGTCAGGGCAGCGATTACACTGGTGCAGCCGCTCTGCTCCACACCTTTCCCAAGGCACAGTGGCTGCTGGCTGATCGGGGCTATGATGCGGAATGGTTCCGCGACGCCTTCCGGAAAAAGGGCATAAAACCCTGCATTCCCGGCCGTAAACCCCGGAACAAGGCCGTCAAATACGACAAGCGCCGATACAAACGCCGCAACCGCATCGAGATCATGTTCGGTCGTCTGAAAGGCTGACGGCGCGTCGCTACACGCTATGATCGATGTTCGTCCGTCTTCCTCTCTGCCATCGCGCTCGCGGCAACCGTCATCTTCTGGCTTTGATCAATGAGTCCTGACCCTAATGATGCTCACAGGGCATATCGATCTGGGGCGAGGCCTCACGGTCGGCCTCAGTCGCTTCATCCAGTTCGGCGCGACGACCATCGCCAAGGGGCTGCGTGGGGTTGGGTATGAAATGCCACAACCATGGCCGGTTCGTGCCTGCGCCCGCTACAGTGTAGAGTGTACCACCGCCATCCACTCCCAATGCTTACGATCCCTAGCCGGGGCATCCCTGGGGCTGTGAGCGACTCTCGTGTGCCTTTCCGCCAATATAGATGATTACTGATGGTTCACATGATGGTATACAGCAACGGGGCGCAGCTATTTACAACGTGATTACAAATGACTGTTCCGAATTACACATTCCCGTAGGGGTCACCACCTCCTCTAAAGAGGGATGATTTTTCAAAGACTTATCCATTCGATTTGCTAAGACCGACGTCGGACATCCGCCCGTGCCGAAGCCGCTTGCTTCCCTGCCGACCGTACCGACCGGACAGGAGCCGGCACAGGGGCCGGCTAAGATACTATGCTGGGTATGCGCGCGAGCAGCGCGCGCGCCTGTTTCAGGTGCGGGGCATCGATCATGCGGCCGTCCAGTTGCAGCGCGCCCGCGCCGGGATTGGCTTCGAACGCCGAAATTACCGCCCAGGCATGGGCGATCTGTTCCGCCGACGGGGTGAAGGCCGCGTTGATCGGTGCGATCTGGGAGGGGTGGATCGCCATCATGCCGGTAAAGCCATCGCGCGCCCCGCGTGTGGCATAGGCCGTCAGTCCCGCAATATCCCGAAAATCGGGATAGACGGTTTCGATCGCGGGAACGGCGGCCGCATGGGCGGCGAACAGCGTCAGGCTGCGGGCCATTTCATAGGGGGGGAGAAGATGTCCGGCCTCATCCCGGCTGGTCGCTGCGCCGATGGCCGCAGGCAGGTCTTCCGCCCCCCAGCTGAGGCCCATAAGGGCGTCGCCGACTTCGCCATAGCTGCCCAGCGCGAAAATCGCGGCGGGTGTTTCGGTCGCGATCGGCAGTACGGGCGGGCAATTTGCGAGGCGTACGGTCAGGGCGCGGACCGAGGCTGCTCCCTCTGCCTTGGGCAGAACGATGCCGTCGGGCCGGCAGGTGGACAGCAGGGCGATATCCCCGGCCGCGTAATCGCTGTCGAGCGGGTTGATCCGCACGAGCAGGGTGACGCCATGATCGCGCGGACGGCTAAGAAACGCCGTTACCGCATCCCGCGCCATTTCCTTGCGAGACAGCGCAACCGAATCCTCCAGATCCAGAATCAACGCATCGGCGCCCAGTCCCAGCGCCTTTTCCATCCTTTCTGGCCGGTCGCCGGGCACGAACAGCAGCGAACGCAGTCCCCTCATGCTTCCGGCTTCCGGTGCAGCAGCGCGGAGCGCAGGCATTGGCACACTATCTCGTTCCGCTGGTTGAATAGTTCATGCCGGAACGTAACGATGCCCGCATCGGGCCGGGATTTCGACGGGCGCGTTCCCACTACCTCGCTTTCCGCGCGCAGCGTATCGCCGAGGAACACCGGCTTTGGCATCACCAGCCGGTCATAGCCGAGATTGGCGACCAGCGTTCCCAATGTGGTGTCGCCGACCGAAAGCCCGATCATCAGTGCGAAGGTGAAGGTTCCGTTGACGAGTATCTGGCCGAATTCGGAAGCCTTCGCCGCTTCGGCATCGATATGCAGCGGCTGCGGATTATGCGTCATCGTCGAGAAGAGCAGATTGTCGGTTTCCGTTACCGTGCGGCGAATTTCATGAGTAAGGCGATCCCCCGCCTGCCATTCGTCGAACCAGCGTCCCGCCATCATTCCTCTCCCTTTTCGATGCGGATCAGGATCGTGCCTTCCTTCACCTGCGCGCCTGGTTGCGCATTGAGGTCCGCGATGATGCCGTCAAACGGCGCCACCATTGCCTGTTCCATCTTCATCGCTTCCATGACCAGCAATTTCTGGCCGGTGGTGACCGCATCGCCCGGTGCGACTTCTATGGAAATGATCCGGCCCGGCATGGGGGCGAGGATCAGGCCGTCCGACGCCGCCGCGCCGCCCTCGCCATCGGTGCGCGCTTCGCCAATGGCCCAGCCGCACCCGTCAAGAAACAGCACCCGGTCTCGCCCGATGGTTTCGAGGGTGGCGGCGCTGTTCCTATCGGTATCGGCGCACTCGATCCTGTAATTGGTTCCGTCGATCGCGACGGCGACCGTCTGCCGAGCGGGGGCATTGGCGCGGAAGCCCGGTAGCGCCGCCCAGACAGTCTGTCCGGTCGGGAGCAGCGCCGCTGCTGCCGCCTGCAAAACCGCTTCATCGGGCAGGGCGGCGGGCACCAGCGTTTCGCCATGGCGTTCGATGAAACCGGTGTCGATCCGGCCCGCGAGAAAATCCGGGTGGGAGGCTGCGCGGGAGAGGAAGCCCGCATTGGTACGGACCGGCCAGACCTGAACCCCGGCTGCCGCATCGGCCAGTGCCCGCGCCGCGGCATATCGGTTCGGCGCATGGGCGATCAGCTTGGCGATCATCGGGTCGTAAAAGGGAGAAACCTCGCCGCCCTCTGCGACCCCGCTGTCAACGCGAATGCCCGGCGGCAGGCGCAGCCGGTCGAGCGGCCCGGTCGAGGGCAGAAAACCGGTTGCGGGATTTTCCGCATAGAGGCGCGCTTCCATCGCCCAGCCGTTGATGCGCAGCTCTTCCTGTCGTTTGGGCAGCGGCTCGCCGCTAGCCACGCGCAACTGCCATTCGACCAGATCGACGCCGGTAATTGCTTCGGTCACCGGATGTTCGACCTGAAGCCGGGTATTCATCTCCATGAACCAGATCCGGTCGGCGCGCAGTCCTTCGCTGGCGTCGGCGATGAACTCCACCGTGCCCGCGCCGACATAATCGACCGCCTTTGCCGCTTTCACCGCCGCTTCGCAGACGGCGGCGCG
>SBGG01000060.1 GCA_006226685.1 Sphingomonadales bacterium | reverse complement strand
CTGGAGCCGGGCATCGAAGGCCTGGTCCACGTTTCGGAAATGAGCTGGACCAAGAAGAACGTCCACCCCGGCAAGATCGTTTCGACCAGCCAGGAAGTCGATGTCGTCGTGCTCGAGGTCGATGGCGAGAAGCGTCGTATCAGCCTTGGTCTGAAGCAGGCTCAGAGCAATCCGTGGGACAGCTTTGCCGAGCGTCACCCGATTGGTTCGGTCGTCGAGGGCGAAGTCAAGAACGCGACCGAATTCGGTCTGTTCATCGGTCTCGAGGGCGATGTGGACGGCATGGTTCACATGTCCGACATTGCCTGGGGTATCTCCGGCGAAGACGCGCTCAACCTGCACCGCAAGGGAGAGGTTGTGCAGGCGGTTGTGCTCGACATCGATGTCGAAAAGGAACGCATCAGCCTTGGCATGAAGCAGCTTGAAAAGGGTGCTCCGGGCGCCGGCGCGGCGGCTGGTTCGGGCCTGTCGAAGAATCAGACCGTCACCGTTACCGTGCTGGAAGTGCGTGACGGCGGCCTTGAGGTTCAGGCAGGTGAAGATGGCGCCACCGGCTTCATCAAGCGCGGTGATCTTGGTCGCGATCGTGACGAACAGCGTACCGAGCGGTTCCAGCCGGGTCAGAAGTTCGATGCGATGGTCATCGGTTTCGACCGCAGCAAGAAGCCGAACTTCTCGGTCAAGGCGCTGCAGATCGCCGAAGAGAAGCAGGCCGTGGCGCAATATGGTTCGTCGGACAGCGGTGCCTCGCTCGGCGACATTCTTGGTGAAGCGTTGAAGGCGAAGAGCGAAGGCTAAGCTTTCGCGGCTTTGATTGCCGGTAGGGAAATCCCGTCGCAATTTGATTGCGGCGGGATTTTCTATTTCTCATACAGTTCTTCATTTTACGAAAATGATCATTATGGATAACAAAAATATATAGGCGTGACTGGAAAGAGGATTGTTGTCATTTCGCTGCCATTTGCGTAGATAGGTGTGTCTGGCAATGTGTGGGACTGCCAGAATGAGGAGGACAGATGATCCGTTCCGAACTGATTCAACGGCTCGCTGAAGAGAATAGCGATCTTACTCTTCCTGAGGTTGAGCGGATTGTGGATATTTTCTTTTCGGAAATTACCGAGCAGCTTGCGCAAGGGGGGCGCGTGGAATTGCGCGGTTTTGGGGCGTTTACAACCCGATCGCGGGATGCCCGGACGGGCCGTAATCCGCGTACCGGCGAAGCCGTGCCGATTGATGCGAAGAAGGTGCCCTTCTTCAAGCCCGGCAAGGAGATTCGTGAGCGCTTGAATGCCAAATAGAATCGGCCTCAGCATTCCTTTTTGTAAGGTCTGATCCGGATATTCTGAGCACAGCTTCGTCCGATAGAGAAGAAGTTGTATGACGTTCAGAATAGAGTAAATATAACTAAAGTTTACTTTGGTTTGGATCCTCCTGATGTCATATTGGCATCGGTGCTTGACGGCGCGGTGCGAGCATTGCACTGGGGACGCCCGGATGGCCTTGCTATGCAGGCCGATGCAGTCGCGGACGTGGCGAAACCGGTAGACGCAGCGGACTTAAAATCCGCTTCCCGTTTGGGAGTGCGGGTTCGAGTCCCGCCGTCCGCACCATTTTTCTTTGCTGCCCTTTGGGCGCCGGGCGTTTGCATCCGGGGTCTTGGCTTCCTGCATGGTGGCCCGAATGGCGTTCGGCCTGGCAGACTCAGGCAGTTTCGAGCTTTCTTCTGCCGGTTATACAGGCCCTTGCTTCGCCGTCTGGCCGGGTTAATGGGATAGGGCCTGATCGCCTCCGCACAGTGGATAACGGCTTGGCCTTGCTCTCAAGCCGCGATAGAATGGCCCGTCATTTTCCTTGTCGAACCGGAATTCCATTCCCTTGACGTTTCGATCGTCTTTCACCGCCGCTCTGGTCTGCTTTGCGGCTCCGCTGGTGCTGGCCGGATGTGATAATGCACGTCACGATGGCCCGCTTCAGGTCAGTGTGATTGGTTCTGATCAGCGCACGCGAGCGCCGGTCGTTCCTATCGCTTCGCGTGCCGGGGAACTGATATTCGCGGCAACGGCCCAGGGTCTGGTGAGCTATGACGCCGCCGGTGATGTGGTTCCGGGGCTGGCTCAGCGGTGGATCGTGGTGGACGACGGGAAGAGCTATATTTTCCGGTTGAGGCGCGCCAGGTGGGCGAATGGCGAGCGAGTCGATGCGCGTGATGTGCGCCTGTTGCTGCTGGCCCGATTGCGCCGGGAGGCGGCCCGGGATCCTTATGGCAGTCTTGCTGCCGTTGCGGAGGTGCTGGCGATGACCGGCGATGTCATCGAAATACGGTTGAAGTCGGCGCGCCCCGATTTCCTGCTGGCGCTGGCCCAGCCTGAGATGGGGGTGGCGTCGCGTGAGGGCGGAACCGGTCCTTATCGGGTGACCGCAAAGGGGGATGGAACCCTTCTCCTGTCTCCGGTTGACGAGGATGATGGCGATGATGCGGGGCAGGATGAACGCAAACGCCGTCTGCTGAGGACGGAACGGGCGAGCAGGGCGATCGTGCGGTTTCAATATGGGGGCGCCGATCTGGTGCTGGGCGGCACATTGGCGGACCTTCCTTATGTGACGCTCAGCGATGTCAATCGCCGGGTAGTCCGCTTCGATCCGGTGCAGGGGTTGTTCGGTCTTGCCTTGTCTCCACGTACCCCGATGTTCGATGACCCTCATGTTCGCGAGGCGCTGTCGATGGCGATCGAGCGGGAGGCGATTATTGCTTATTTCGAAATGAACCGCTGGAAGATCGCGGAACAGATAGTGCCGCAACAGCTGGACCTGCCGCATCCGCCGACGGTGCCGGGCTGGAGCGGAATGACCATGGAGGAGCGGCGCAATCTCGCCGCAGGCGTGATGACCCGGTGGCGCGCCCAGCATGGCGGCAAGCCGATCGAACTGACGATAGCATTGCCGCCGGGGCCGGGTACGCGTCTGCTGTTTCTTGCCCTTAAATTGCAATTCAAGGCGATCGGCGTCGATGTGAAACAGGTTGAAAGGGATGCCGATCTGACATTGATCGATGAGGTGGCGCCCTATGACAGCATTGCCTGGTATCTCGGGCGCTTAAGCTGTGCCCGCAAGGTGCATTGCAGCGAGGAGGCCGAGGCATTGTTGAAACAATCGGTCGAGGCAACGACGATGGTGGATCGCCTGGTCCTGCTGGGGCAGGCCGAACCGCTGATCGAGGCCCATAATGGCTTTATTCCCTTGGCAACGCCGGTTCGCTGGTCGCTTTCAACCTCACGGCTCAACGGCTTTGAGCCGTCCCCGCGCGGCGATCATAGTCTGCGGGGGCTTGTCAAATAGTGATGGTCCCCTCCCTCCGGTGCTTCACGGCCATGGCTGGAAAAAAGGGGGGCTGTTCAGGACCAGGGACGTTCGCGAAACCATTTTGTGATGACATATTTGGTGCCATTCCGGACTTTCATGCCGTGGTGGATGGTGGACGGGTTAAGCGTCCCATCCGCATTACGATTATTCCACAGTAGCATTTTGCCGGTTTGCGGCTGGATTGTCTTGCCAACTTTGGTGAAACGGGTGGCGCCGCCGGCCTCCGGTTCGTTAAGGTAAATCATCGCCGTCCAGGTGCGATTGCCGGCAATGCCGCAGAATTTCTGAAAATCCGGGCCATTGGGTTCGAAATAATCGGTATGGGCCTTGAACTCCTGGCCGACGGCGTAGCGCTGTCCCTGTATTGGCTCACCGAAAATGGGAGCGATGCCGAGATAGGCGGCAATATGTGAATCGATCTGAGCGACAAACGGGTCGGCGCTGTCGAGGTCGCATGTTTCGCTGGTCCGGAACGCATAGTCGCCATTGGCGTCGGCTATGGTCGAGGGGCGCCGCTCTGCATCGATCAGCATGATCAGCCGGGCGCAATCCCTGGCGTCGAGAAAAGCCTTTTGCTGAAATAGCGTCAGGGATGGATGAGGGAAACGTTGAACCCCCTGATGACCGGCGATCAGGGCTGGATCCGCATCCGGCGAAAAGGGCGTGATCTGCCAGTGTTCCATGCCGTTTACCTCCGTGATTTGAATGGGGGATACAGCTATCGATGTTCCGTTGGCAAAGTGAAATATTTACGTCACAAACCTGTCATCTGGTCGTAATGATCGGGTCTTAGCGCCTGCCGACATCAGGGATGTTTTCGAACAGGGAACCGGAGTGGGCTTTCCTGTTCGGGAGTGTCCGGTCAATCGGAATCTGGCGGCATGGTAGAGCGATGAGTTACGGGGCTTGTGCCGGAAGGGCCGAGGGGGGAACTGGACGTTGAGAACGGCCCGGCCAATGGCAATGATGCGGATGGGGGCTGACGGCGTCCGGCGGGGCTGGCCGCGGTTGCTGCAACTGGCGGTGGCCGCGTTGCTGATCGTGCAGCTTGTCCGGCTGGTCTGGGCGGTTCTGACTCCTGTCGGTCCGATGGGGGAGTGGCGGGGGCGTCATGCGACGATTCAGTCCGCAGATGCGCGCGCGCGCCTGTTCGCAGCGTTCGATCCCTTCAATCCGGCTCAGCGAATGGCCGCCGGGGGAACGCAAAATATTACCTCGCTGGCGCTGACCCTGTTCGGCGTGCGCGTCAACGAAGGGTCTGGCCTCGGGTCGGCGATTATCGCGGGGAGCGACGGTGTGCAGAACAGCTATGCGATCGGGGATGAGGTCATGCCCGGCGTGGTACTGAAAGCTGTGCTGTTCGACCATGTGGTGATCGATCGCGGCGGGGCGGAGGAGACGATCTTTCTCGATCAGTCCACTCCGGTGGCCCCGGCGGAGCCGTCGGGTGACAGCGGAGGAGATCATTCCGGGGCGTTTCGCGCGGCGGATGGATCCGGCCCGGCCCGGCCCGTGGCGGGAATGTTGACTGTCGATGCCATCCGGGCGGGGGTCGGCTTTGGTCCGCGCATGAGCGACGGACGCATTACCGGTATTGTCGTTTCGCAAAAGGGGCCGGGGTTTCAGGCCGCCGGTTTCCGCCCGGGCGATGTAATAACACAGGTTAACGGCAGGCCGATCGGGTCCGCCGATGATCTTTCCGTGCTGCAACAGGCGCTGGTACCCGGCGCCCGGATCAGCGTGATGGTTGAACGCGGGGCCGATGTCGTGCCCCTAGCTTTACTGGTTCAGGGATAATGAAGAAGAAGCTGCTCAGGCTTACGACCGCACTGGCCTTGTGTTGCGGTGCGCCGATAACCGGAATGATGGCGCCGCTTCAGGCGCAGCAGACGCTTAATGTGCGCGATGCCGATATTCGTGCCTTCATTCAGGATGCGGCGCGGGTGACGGGGCGTACCTTCATCATCGACAATCGCGTGCAGGGGAAGGTGTCGGTGGTGACCGACCGGCCCTTGTCGCGCTCGGAATATTTCGAGATTTTCCTGTCGACTCTGCGCGCCAACGGCCTGATCGCTGTGCCTGCGCCGGGCGGTGCCTATCGCATTCAACCGGCCGATGGCGCCGCGGGGCAACCCAGTGCGGTCGGTCGCGCCACCAATCGCAATCAGTTCGTGACCGAAATTTTCCGCCTGCGTTCGACCGATGCGCAATCGGCGCTGGAAACCCTGCGCCCGCTGGTGAGCAAGGACGGCACGGTGACGGCGAACAAATCCGGCAACAGTATCGTCGTTGCCGATTATGCCGATAATATCGCGCGCATTCGCGAGGTGTTGAAGCGGATCGATCAGGACAGTGCCGCGACCGAGATGATCGTGCTCAAAAATGCGGGTGCGCGGGAGGTGGCAACCTCGCTTCAGGCGCTGATGGCGGGCAGCGGCGGCGAAGGCGCGGCCGCTTCGGCCACGGTGGTTGCGATAGATGCCAATAACAGCATTGCCCTGCGTGGTCAGCCCGGCGCGGTGGCGCGGCTGGCGGCGATGGCGCGCGATCTTGATCGTCAGGCGGCAAGCGGCACGGAAATCCGCGTTTACTGGCTGGAACATGCCGACGCCGAAAAGCTGATGCCGGTCTTGCAGCAATTGCTGGGGCAGGGCGGCGGTGCTGTCGCCTCATCGACCGGAGGCAGCGGTTCGGGGGGCTCGGCTGGCTCGGCACAGGCACCCACTCCAACGCCCGCCGTCTTGACGTCGTCGTCATCCGGTACGGGCATCGCCACGCGCGGCCCCGCTGTCGTTACTCGCTATGAGGGGGCGAATGCGATCATCGTCGCAGCGAACAGTGATGTGCAGCGGATGATCGGCGAAACCATCCGCCAGATCGATACGCGGCGTGAACAGGTGCTGGTCGAGGCGATCATCGTCGAGATCAGCGATGCCGCAGCGAAAAAACTGGGTGCGCAATTCCTGATCGGCAGCACCAAGACCGGCTTTGCGGTCACCAATTACAGCAACGCGACCCCCAATATATTGACGCTGGGCGGCGCCTATGGCGCGACCCAGCTGGGGACGACCAAGACCACCGTCGTCGCGCCGGACGGGACCAAGACGACGACCGAGGTGACCGAAAACAGCAGCCTTGCCAACACGCTGCAGCAGGCTGCGGTCGAATCGCTGTCCAGTGCAACCGGCGGTTTTGGCGGCATTGCGACCGAACTGGGCAAGAATGGTTTTCTGGGCGCGATCCTGAATGCGGTCAAATCCGATACCGACAGTAATATCCTTTCCACTCCCTCGGTGATGACGCTCGACAATCAGAAGGCGTCGATCCTCGTCGGCCAGGAAGTGCCGATCACCACCGGCGAGGCGCTGAGCCAGAATTTCGATAATCAGTTCCGCACCGT
Source organism: Sphingomonadales bacterium (assembly GCA_006226685.1). Taxonomy (GTDB): domain Bacteria; phylum Pseudomonadota; class Alphaproteobacteria; order Sphingomonadales; family Sphingomonadaceae; genus Sphingobium. The sequence goes on along the minus strand of SBGG01000060.1, from coordinate 112,063 downwards.
GCAGCGCGAGAATGTCGGTGTGCAACTGGAGGTGCGGCCGCAGATCAATTCGGGCGGCACGATCAAGCTGTTCCTGCGGCAGGAAGTGTCGAGCATCGCCGGGCCGGTTTCGACCAGCAGCAGCGACCTCATCATCAACAAGCGCGAGATCGAAACGACGGTGACGGTCGACGATCGCGACATATTGGTGCTGGGCGGTCTGCTCGACGATAATGAGCGCAAGACGATCGAGCGCATCCCGTTGCTTTCCGACATTCCCGGCATTGGCGAACTGTTCAAATCGCGCAGCAAGAGCCGTACCAAGACCAATTTGATGGTGTTCATCCGCCCGACCATCCTGCGCAGCAAGGAAGAAGCGGCGAACCTCACCGCGCAGCGCTACGGCTATATTCGCGGGCGTCAGCTTGCCCGCAATCCCGATGCGGAGCCGAGCATTGATGAGCTGGTGCGTGATTATATGGGCACCACTCCTCCCGGTGCCGTTGCCCCGATGCAGCAGGGGGATGAGGTGGTCCGGGGCGCGGTAGAAACGCCGGAGGTGAAGCATTCCTCCACCGTGGTGCGGCCGGTCGAGCTGCCGCCGAGCGAGGTGCGGGAACAATGACTGGCAAGAGCGACAGCGGCCCGGAAGAGCATGCGATCCCGCTCGGTTCGCCCAATGGGACGCCGGGACCGGATGACGGAAAGGATGGCCTGCCGCCGATGCAGCCTCTGCCGCCGCCACGTGCAGTCGATATCCCCTATGCCTATGCGCGCGCGCATGGCGTCGTACTGATCGGTGCCGGGGAAAATGGTCGTGCCCGTGTCGCCTTTCGACAGGAGGGCGACATTGCGACTCTGCTGGAGGTGAGGCGCCATCTTGCCGATAGCTTCGAGGTGGATTTCGTCGATGCGGCGACTTTTGACCGGCATTTGTCGAACCATTATGCGATGGATGGCAGCGCCGCCGCCATGGCCGGATCGATGCAGGTGGGCGAGGATGAGCTGGACCTGATCGCCGGGGATATTCCGACGGCCGAGGACCTTCTCGACAGTGCGGACGATGCGCCCGCAATCCGCCTTATCAACGGTATCATTGCGGAGGCCGCGCGGCAGGGCGTGTCCGACATCCATGTCGAACCTTATGAGACTGGGCTTGTCGTGCGTATGCGCATCGACGGCGTATTGCGCGAAACCCTGCGTATGCCGCCCCATGTTGCGCCGGTGCTGGTGAGCCGCATCAAGGTGATGGCGCGGCTGGACATTGCCGAACGGCGTGTGCCGCAGGACGGACGCATCGGCCTTACCCTTGGCGGCAAGCTGCTCGACGTGCGCGTTTCCACCTTGCCCAGCCGCGCAGGCGAGCGGGTGGTGCTGCGTATCCTCGACAAGGAAAATGCCGGTTTCTCGCTCGATGTGCTGGGGATGAGCGGGGAGGCCGATCGCCTCTTCCGCGAGGCTCTGCATGAACCCAATGGCATCATCCTCGTCACCGGGCCTACCGGGTCGGGCAAAACGACGACGCTTTATGCGGGACTGCGCGAACTGAACGACGGCAGCCGCAATATCCTGACCGTCGAGGACCCGGTCGAATATGCGATGGAAGGAGTCGGCCAGACCCAGGTGAATGCGAAGGTCGGACTGACCTTTGCCGCCGGTCTGCGCGCGATCCTGCGTCAGGACCCGGATGTGGTGATGGTCGGCGAAATTCGCGATCGCGAGACGGCGGACATCGCCGTGCAGGCCTCTCTCACCGGTCACCTCGTGCTCTCCACCGTTCACACCAATGATGCGGTCGGCGCGATTACCCGCCTGCGGGACATGAAGGTCGAGCCGTTTCTGCTCGCTTCCACCCTGCGCGCGGTGATCGCCCAGCGGCTGGTGCGGCGGCTCTGTCCGCATTGCCGCGAACCGATACAGGCGGACAAATCCGCCTGCGCATTGTTGGGGCTGGATCTCGGTACGGTCATCTATCATGCCGTTGGCTGTTCCGAATGCAGCCATACGGGGTATAAGGGCCGGATCGGCGTGTTCGAATGCATCCGCATCGACGACACGATTCGCCGCCTCATCAATGATGGCTGCGATGAGGTGCTGATCGCGCGTCAGGCGTTCCTCAATGCGCCCAATCTGGGGTCCGCGGCGCGGGCGCTGGTGCGTGGAGGGGAAACCTCTGCCGAGGAAGCGATCCGCATATCGCGGCGCGAGGATATCGATGCCTGATTATGAGTATCTGGTGATTGACGGGCAGGGGCGGGAGAAATCCGGCCGGTTGCGCGCCGATACCAGCGATCAGGTGCGCAACCGGCTGGATGCCAAGGGCCTGTTCGTCGTTCGCATCGAACAGGGGCAGGGACGGGCGAAAGGCAAGGGGTCGGCCGACCGGAAGGATGCGGCGCTGTTCTCGCGCCGTCCCCGGTTGACGCACAAGGAACTGACCCTCTTCACCCGCCAGCTTTCGACGCTGGCGCAGGTCAGCCCGCTGGAAGAGGCGTTGCGTACCATATCGCGCCAGAGCGAAACCGACCGGGTCCGTGCGATCATCACCAGCGCCCATGGCGGCGTGATGGAGGGCCGCCGCCTCGCCGAGGCGATGGGGGCAGAGCCGCGCAGCTTTCCGCCGCTTTATCGCGCGATGGTCGCGGCCGGTGAAAATTCGGGCAGCCTGCCGATCATCATGGACCGGCTTTCGCGCCTGCTTGAACGGCAGGCGGCGATCCGGTCGAAAGTCATCACTGCGATCGCCTATCCGGCGGTGCTGGCGGCCTTTGCTGTATGTGTCGTCATCGCGCTGATGGTGCTGGTCGTGCCTAAGGTGGTCGAGCAGTTCGATACTCTGGGGCAGAAGCTGCCCCTGCTCACGCGCATCGTGATCGCGATTTCCAACCTGCTGGCCCATTGGTGGTGGCTGATTGCCCTTGTCATCGCGCTGGCGTTGCTGGGCGGCTGGCAATTGCTGCGGCAGGAGGGGCCGCGCAAGCGGTTCGACGGCTGGTTGCTGCGTCTGCCGGTGATCGGTCGCCTGACCCGTGATCTTCATGCCGCCCGTATGGCGCGCACGCTGGCGACGATGGTCGCGAGCCGCCTGCCGCTGATGGACGGCCTGGCGCTTACCGCGCAGACCGTGAACAACCGGGTGCTGCGCAAGGCGACCGAGGATATTGTCGAGGCGATCCGGGGTGGTGGCAGCTTGTCCGCCGCGCTGCGCCGTGCCGAGGTGTTTCCGCCGCTGCTCGTCTATCTGACCGCGAGCGGAGAGAGTGCGGGCAGGCTTGACGAGATGCTGGAGCGCGCGGCCGATTATCTGGAGCAGGAATTCGATACCTTTACCTCTGCGGCGCTGGCGCTGCTGGAACCGCTCATCATTATCGCGATGGGGGCGATCGTCGCTGTCATCATCCTGTCGATCCTGCTGCCCATATTGCAATTGCAGAGCCTGACGGGGCTTTGAGGAGAAGAAAGTTGGAACGTCCGAATATTGAACGACCGATGATCGAAGAGGGGGGCGTCCATGCGCGTCGCGCCGCAGAGCATGGCTTCACGCTCGTCGAACTGATGGTCGTGATCGTCATCATCGGCCTGCTGGCGACCATCGTTGCGATCAACGTGATTCCGGCAACGGACAAGGCGCGGGTGGAAAAGGCGAAGGCCGATATTTCGGTGATCGAGCAGGCTCTGGAGCAATATCGCCTCGATAATTTCACCTATCCGGACCAGAATCAGGGGCTTCAGGCATTGCTGACGGCGCCGGCCGGACTGGCCCAGCCGGAACGGTACCGGCGTGCCGGTTATATCAAGAAGCTGCCTGAAGATCCGTGGGGCCGCGCCTATCTGTATAAGGTGCCGGGACCGAAGGGCGCGTTCGACATCTATTCGCTGGGGGCAGATGGCCAGCCGGGCGGAACCGAGGATAATGCGGATATTCATTCCAGCGAAATTTAGATCCGCGAGAGGCTGGAAAGCGCCCATTCCGTCTTTGTTGCGTGGTTTCCCTGTCATGGGACGCGAAAAGCGGAACGATGCCGGTTTTACGCTGGTCGAACTGATGGTCGTGATCGCGATTATCGGTTTTGCTTCGGCCGCCGTGGTCCTGTCCATTCCCGATCCGCGCGGGCGGTTGATGGATGATGCCGATCGCTTTGCCGCCCGTATGGCGGCGGTTCGCGACAATGCGGTAATCGAGGCCCGGCCGGTTGCCGTCTGGGTTTCGCCCACGGCCTATGGGTTCGAACAATATGTCGACGGACAATGGCAGGAAGGCGATGAAAAGCCGTTCATCACGACTGGCTGGAGTGGCGGTACGCGTGCCGTTGTCGGCGGAACCGCCGGCTCGTCTGTTGATGCGGGCGATGGCGGGGAGCAGGGAAGCGGTCGGCTGGTGCTGCGTTTCGACAGTACGGGGCTACCGAGCGAGGCGGCGCGCGTGGTGCTGGAGCGTGAGGGCGAGCAGGTCATGATCGTGCTGGATGGCGCGGGCAGGGTGCGTGTCGGTGAGTGATCGGCGCTTTCCTGTCTGTTCGAGAGGGGATGCACCGTTGTCGCGGCGTGTCGCCCGACGCGGCTTCATGTCTTCGGTATGTTCCACCCGACAGGGCTTCAGTCCCTCGACGCGTTCCGCCCAACAGGGCTTCAGCCCTCCGACGCGTTCCGCCCAACAGGGCTTCAGTCCTCCGACACGTTCCGCCCAACAGGGCTTCACGTTGCTCGAAATGCTGGTTGCTCTGGCGGTGTTCAGCCTGGCCGCGCTGGCGCTGATCCGGCTTCAGGCGGTGACGGTCCGTACCGCCGCCGATCTTGATGATCGCCAGATGGCGCGGATCGTTGCGCGCAACCTGATGGTCGATCTTCAGACGTCCCCGGATAATCTCGCCACGGGCGACAAGGACGGCACGGTCGAAAATGGCGGTCGGGCATGGCATTGGCGGCAGAAGGTTGCGAAGACCGGCGAAGAAGATGTCGTGCGCGTCGATATCAGCGTGGAGAGCGGCCGCGCCGGATCGTCGCCAGCCGTCCTGACCTTTCTCAAGGTGCAGCCATGAAGCGGGCCGAGGCCGGGTTCACCCTTATCGAGTTGCTGGTGGCGCTTTCCATCTTCGCGATGCTGTCGGCGGCGGGGGTGTTGTTGCTTGGCAATGCAGTGTCGGCGCAGGGGGCGATACAGCGTAATCTGGAGGCTCAGGGTGACTTGCTGCGCGTGGTTGCGTTGCTCGATGCCGATATGGCGCAGGCCCTGCCGCGCATCAGTCGCACCGAAAGCGGACTGCTGGCCCCGGCTTTCTTTTCGCGCGCGCCGTCGAACGATGAACCTTTTCTGCAGTTCGTGCGCGGCGGATGGACCAATATGGACGACGCACCGCGATCCGACCTGCAGAAGGTCGAATATTGGTTGCGGGACGGTAAGCTGGAACGCCGGACCTATCCGATGGTCGATGGCGCCGAGGGTGGGGAGCCGGCCATGCTGATCGACGGGGTCGATTCACTGGCGCTTTCCTTTCGCGATGCCCGGGGCGTGTGGCGTGACGAATGGCAGCAGTCCAGGGCGCAGGCGATGCCGATCGCGATGCGGATGGTGATCGGACGGAAGGCACACGCGCCATTGACCCTGCTGGTGCGGGTGGGGGCGGGAGAGATCGACCTTTCCGGCAAGGAGGATGCCGATGGGTGATCGGTTTCGCCCTGACGGTCCGCATGAGGGCGACTCTCGGGAACGGGGAGCAGCGCTGCTCACCGTGCTGTTGCTCGTCGCGGTGATGGCGGTGGTATCGGCGGCTGCGCTGGAGCGGTTGACGCTCGCGACCCGTCTGTCCTCCAATGCGGGGGCGATGGAACAGGCTCATGCCTATGCCGACAGTGCGGGCCTGTTGGTCGCGCGGCGTCTCGGTGATCTGGTGAATGCTCAGTCCGGCAAGCTGACATTACAGGGGGGCTGGCTCGGCAGGCCTCAGTCCCTGCCGGTGCCTGCCGGCACGGCGACGGTCACGCTCTATGACGGCGGCAATTGCTTCAACCTCAACAGCCTTGTCGCCGGGCAGAGCGAGGATATTCTGAAGCAGCGGCCGGTGGCGATCACCCAGTTCGCGACGCTGATGCAGTTGCTCGGTGTGCGTGGTGGACAGGCGCAGCAGATCGCGGTCGCGACGGCCGACTGGATCGACAGCGACAGCGTGCCCGCGCAGGGCGGTGCGGAGGATGAAATCTATATGCGGATGAAACCCGCCTATCGTACCGCCAACCGGATGATGGCCGATGCGAGCGAGCTGCGCGCCGTTGCCGGAGTGACGCCCGTCATTTATAATCTGTTGCGGCCATGGATCTGCGCCTTGCCGGTGACCGATTTGTCGCCGCTCAACGTCAATACGCTGTTGCCGCAACAGGCGCCGCTGTTCGCGATGCTGGTTCCCGGGCAGATTTCCGTCGACATGGCGCGTGGGTTCCTCGCTCAGCGGCCGGAAAATGGCTATGGCAGCACGGTCGAATTTTGGAAGGCGCCAGCATTGCGGGGCTTGACGCCGCCCGCTCTGGTGGCACAGCAGGTGCGGTTGACGACGCGCTGGTTCAGGGCGGAAATGAATGTGGATCTGGGCGGTACCCGGATGAAGCAATGGGCGCTGTACGATACGGAAACGCAACCGGCGAAGCTGGTACGCAGGTCATGGGGGGAAACAGGGTGAGTGCAGGCAACGGACTGATCGTCCTGCTGCCCCCGGAAACGGGTGTTGCGCCGCTGTGGTGGAAGCTGGTCGACGGGCATATCGTGTCGCGTTCGGAAGGCGCGGCGCGGGTCGGAAGCGAGGCGGGCGGCCCGGATGGGCCGGCGATGATCGCGGTTCCACCGGGCGTGGCGACCATCCGCCGGATCGAGCTGGATCCGGCCATGCCTGCGGCGCAGGCACGGGCCGTGGCGATTCGCCGGGCGCTGGAAATGGCGATGACGGATGCGGATAACCTCTATGCCGTGGCGCTGGAACGTCCTGAGGGAGCGGAGGAGGGCGTCCATCATGTCGCCCTGATCGCGCGCAGCGACCTTGCCCATATCATTGCCTGGGGGCGGCATCACGGGATCGATGCCGACATCATCCTGCCCATCGGCGCGCTCCTGCCGGAACCGGAGGAAGGTTTTATCCGCGCCGATATTGGCGACATGGCGTTGATCCGTGGGCAGGGTGTGGTGGCGCAGGCGGATGAGCCCTGGGTGCAGGCGATGCTGGCGGGCGCTTCGTTCGAGATATGGCCGGAGGAGAAGGCGGAGGCCGCGCTTGTCCGCGCCCTGTCTCATCCTCCCGTCAACCTGCGTTCCGGTGCCTTTGCCCGGACGCGGAAAAGCGGGGTGGACGCGTCCTTCTGGAAAAGACTGGCGCTCGGGCTGGGGCTTGTTCTGCTGGCAAGCCTGCTCATCAGTGTCGTGCTGATCGTGAAATATGAATGGAGCGCGGCCCGGCTCGATGCCGGGACGGTGGAAATGGCGAAGCCCTTGCTGCCTTCCACGACCGATGCTCAGGCGGTTGCCGGAGAGATTGACCACATGCTCGCCGACAAGGGGGCGGGGGCCTATGTCTTCACCGGTCCGCTGGCGGGACTGATGACCGCGATGCAGCCGGTGCCAGGGGTCAGCCTGAACACGCTCAGCCTCAATGAAGATGGTTTGCTTCATGCGACTCTCGCCTCGGCGCGGGCCGAGGATATCAACAGCGTCCTGCTGGCCGTGCAGGGGGCGGGGTACAGGATCACGGCGACCTCCTCGACCGATCCGGGCGGGCGGGTTGTCGCTGAAATTACGGTGAAACCATGATCGAAAGCCTGAAAATCTGGTGGAACGAGCGCGAGCCGAGGGAACGCGTGCTGCTTTCGATCATGCTCGCGCTGATCGGGGGGCTGATAGCGTGGCTTGGCCTGTATCGTCCGATCGAAGCGGGGCTGCGTCAGGCCGCGCTCGATAATCTGGAAGCGGCCGAGCGTCATGCCGATGTCGCTTATAAGGTCGGCCTGCTGCAACGGGCCGAAAAGCGGGCAACGGGAGCCTCCGCCCTGCCGGTCGAACAGATTGTCGGCCAGAGCGCGGGGGAAGCCGGGTTTACGCTCGAAAGAGTGCAGGCACAGGGTAATGACCGGGTCGATGTCGCGATAGCGAGCGCGCGTTCGCCCGCGCTTCTGGGCTGGATCGCCGCGCTGGAGGGGCAGGGCGTCGCGGTCGACCGGGCGATGATTTCTCCATCCGGGGTAACCGGGATGGTCAGTGCGCAACTGAGCTTTCGGCGGGTGGGGTCATGATGCGCGGTCTTTCCCTTTCCCGCCGCGCGAAGATCGCGCTGATATCGTTTGCGCTGATCGTTGCTCTGGTCTTTTTCCCGCTGCGTCTGGCGCTTGATCTCACCGGAGTAGGGGCGAGCGGCGCCAGCGCGCGGCAGGTGCGGGGGACGATCTGGTGGGGGAGCATCGGTGATCTCAATCTGGGGCCGGTCAGTCTGGGTGATGTCGGTACGGCGGTATCGCCGGTGCAATTGCTGGTCGGACGGGTGCGCCTCGACCTGTGGCGAGACGGCGCGGCGGAGCGGGAGGCGCTCCGCGGGGCGTGGACCAGCGGTTTCAACCAGCGCGGCATCGATGATGTGACCGGGGCCGTGCCGATGGGCGGGGCGTTCGCGCCATTACCCCTGTCGGTGCTGGAATTTGACGATGTGACCATCCATTTCGCGGGCGATACATGTGCGCAGGCGGAGGGCGGGGTCCGTGCCCGTCTCGATGGTTCCTATGCAGGACTGAACCTGTCGCAAGGATTGAGCGGTACGGCGGTATGTGATGGCGAAACGGTGCTGGTGCCGCTGGTCAGTCAGACCGGTATGGAAAAATTGTCGCTCCGGCTCCGGCCTGATGGCCGGTTCAGCGCGCAAATCTCTGTCAGGGGCGGGCGCGATGCCGATGCCGCGGCAATGGCGGTGGCCGGCTTGCGGAAACAGGGCAGCGATTATGTGCTGACCGTTGAAGGGCAGATGTGAGCGAGGCGGTTATCGGCCCTCTTCCGGGTCCAGGGCTTGCAATCGGTGCGGGCTTTATATTTGGGCTGATATTCGGAAGCTTTCTGGGCGCGCTGGTGTTGCGCTGGCCGGAAGGACGCTCGGTGCTGTCGGGGCGGTCTCATTGCGATGGATGCGGCCGGACGCTGGGGGCGGGCGAACTGATCCCGTTGCTGAGCGCGCTGATGAGCCGGGGTCGGTGCCGGACCTGTGGCGCGCGGATCGATCCGTTACACGGGCGGATGGAGCTGGGATGCGGATTGATCGGCGCAATCGCCATGGCTCTCGTGCCGCTGCCCTGGGCGCTGGGCTGGATGGCGCTGGGCTGGATATTGCTGGCGCTGGCGGTGCTCGACGCACGCCATTTCTGGCTGCCGGACGGCTTGACCGTGTCGCTCGCTTTTCTCGGCCTGACCATCGGCCCCTGGATGACCGGGGTGCGTTGGGGGGATGCGCTGATCGGTGCGGCGGCGGGCTATGGCATATTACTGGTCGTGGCGGTGGGATATAAGAAGGCGCGTGGGCGTGAGGGGCTGGGGCTGGGCGATGCCAAGCTGCTGGGGGCGCTGGGGGCTTGGTTCGGCTGGCAGGCGTTGCCCTTCATCCTACTGGGTGCGTCGTCGCTGGCGCTTGTCTGGACTGCGGTACGAACGCTGGGCGGGGCACAGATCGATGGCGGGACGAAGATTGCACTCGGCACCTTTCTGTGTATCGCGGCGGTGCCGGCCGGAATCGCGGCGCGGATGCTGCTGTTCTCCGGCGGGTAATCAGGAACTCGCCGTGGCGTCTATTTCAGCCGCCAGAGCATTGTCGATCTCCTGAGCGCGCTTGTAGGCCGGGCGTTCGCGCAAGGCTCCGGCATAGGCGATCAGGATCGGCGACTGAGGAATCCAGTTGAATTGCAGACCCCAGTCGACCTGTGACCCGACATAGACATCGACCGCCGAAAAGCAGTCGCCGCACATGAAGCTCCTGCCTGCCAGTGCACCTTCCAGCGCATGGATAGCATCATCGAAGCTGCCATATCCGAGCATGCGGCGCTGCTCCTCATTTCCCGCCCATCCCATTCTCGTGTTGATGATGGCCTGCTCCAGAGGGCCGGCGGCAAAGAACAGCCAGCGATAATAGTCGGCGCGGTCTGTCGGGGCGGGCGCGAGGCCGGCTTCGGGGAAGGCATCGGCGAGATAGGCGCAGATTGCGGCGCATTCGGTCACGACATGTCCCTTGTGAACGATCGCCGGAACTTTGCCCATCGGGTTGATCGCCAGATAGTCGGGTGCTTTCATCGTCGTGCCATAATCGAGCAGATGCTGTTCATAGGGTGCGCCGACTTCTTCCAGCATCCAGCGAACAATCCGGCTGCGCGACATCGGATTGGTGTAGAAGGCCAGATCGCTCATTGTCGGTTTCCTTCCGGGAAAATCACTCGATTCGAAGGGGAACATAACAGAAACAAAATACTCTATCCAGCGACACTCAGGCGAAAACAGCCATGATCGAGAAAATGGAGGGCCTGCCGCTGCGCCGACCGGTGAAAGGGCAGCGCCGAGTGGGTGAGCGGAAGAACGACATGATCGGTTTCCCCCTCGGCGTGAGTTGCGGCCACACTGACCTTGCCATCATGCGGACGCGGCAACTGGCGGGAAAAGGGGCCGTCGATCATCGCCCGGTTTCCGGCGATGATGCCCGCCGGATAATCGAGTGTGCCGAGCATCGCGATCCGCTTCGCATCGCGGCGGGTGATGAGAGCGGGTGCGGCGTTGCCCAATATCATGCGGGAAAGCAGGCGATTGTCATTGAGTCTGTCCGCAATCTCGCTGCCGCCATTGGGCGTACCCAGCATCACCAGCTTGCCCAGATTGGCCGGGCGTGCCCGCTGGATCAGCGCGCGCGCGACAAGTCCACCCATGGAATGGCCGATGAAATGGACGGGGCCATCATGCTGCTTTTCGGTAAAGGCTGCGATCTGGGGTTGTAGCCAGGAAATGATCTGATCGAGTTCCAGCCGCCAGGACGGATAAAAGGGAACAAGAGTCGCATAACCCTTGCGGGATAGGCGGTAGGCGAGTGGCCACATGGTCCCGGGAGCCGAAGCGAAACCGTGCAGAAGAATGACCCCGCCCTTTCCGGGGGCGGGGTCATCGAAAATAGCAGTCCGGCTCATGCCTTGGGTGCGCTGTCCTTTGCCTTATCGGGGCCTTTGCTCTTCGCCGGGGCCTTTTTCTTGCCTTTGGGCGCGGCGGGCGTGATCTGGAAGGTCAGCGCATTGTCCTTCATGCCCACGAACACCTCGCCGCCATGCACCAGCTTGCCGAACAACAGTTCCTCGGCGAGAGGCTGTTTGATCTTCTGCTGCATCAGGCGGCCCATCGGGCGAGCGCCATAGAGCTTGTCATAGCCCTTGTCGGTGAGCCACTGGCGCGCCTCGTCCGAAAGCGTGATGTGGACGTCACGGTCGGCAAGTTGCAGTTCCAGTTGCAGGATGAACTTGTCGACCACCCGCGCCACCACGTCGGTCGGCAAATAGCCGAACGGCACGATCGCATCGAGGCGGTTGCGGAATTCCGGCGTGAAGAGCTTTTTCACCGCTTCGTCGCCTGCATCTTCCTTGCTGATGTCGCCGAAGCCGATGCCTTCCCGCGCCATGTCGGATGCGCCCGCATTGGTCGTCATGATGAGGATGACGTTGCGGAAATCGACCGTTTTCCCATGGTGATCGGTCAGGCGGCCATTATCCATCACCTGCAACAGGATGTTGAATAGATCCGGATGGGCCTTTTCGATCTCGTCGAGGAGCAGCACGCAATGCGGGTTCTGATCGATCGCATCGGTCAGCAGGCCGCCCTGATCATAACCGACATAGCCCGGAGGCGCGCCGATCAGGCGGCTGACCGAATGGCGTTCCATATATTCCGACATGTCGAAGCGCTGGAGTGGGATGCCGAGCAGCGATGCCAACTGACGCGCAACCTCCGTCTTGCCGACGCCCGTGGGGCCGGAGAAGAGATAGTTGCCGATCGGCTTGTCGGGATCGCGCAGCCCGGCGCGAGACAGCTTGATCGCGCTGGAGAGCACCTCGATCGCCTTATCCTGCCCGAAGACGACGCGCTTCAGGTCCGACTCGATGCTCGCAAGAACGGTCTTGTCGTCGCTCGACACGGTCTTGGGCGGGATGCGCGCCATGGTGGCGATCACCGCTTCGACCTCCTTTGGGGTGATCGTCTTTTTGCGGCGGGAGGGCGGCACCAGCATCTGCATCGCGCCGACCTCGTCGATCACGTCGATCGCCTTGTCCGGCAACTTGCGATCGTTGATGTAGCGGGCAGACAGTTCCACCGCCGCCTTGATCGCATCAGGGGTGTAGCGGACATGGTGATGCTCCTCGAAATTCGGGCGCAGGCCCATCAGGATCTTCACCGTGTCCTCGATCGTCGGTTCGTTGACGTCGATCTTCTGGAACCGGCGCAGCAAGGCGCGGTCTTTTTCGAAATGGTTGCGGAATTCCTTGTAGGTGGTCGAACCGATGCAGCGGATCGTCCCGCCCGAAAGGGCAGGTTTCAGCAGGTTGGAGGCATCCATTGCGCCGCCGCTGGTTGCGCCCGCGCCGATCACCGTATGAATCTCGTCGATGAAGAGGATCGCCTCGGGTATCTTCTCCAGTTCGTTGACGACCGCCTTCAGCCGCTCCTCGAAATCGCCGCGATAGCGGGTTCCGGCGAGCAGCGCGCCCATGTCGAGCGAATAGATGACCGCATCCTTCAGCACATCGGGCACGTCGCCTTCGATGATCTTGCGCGCAAGGCCTTCCGCGATCGCGGTCTTGCCCACGCCCGGATCACCCACATAGAGCGGGTTGTTCTTCGACCGGCGGCACAGGATCTGGATCGTCCGGTCCACCTCGGCGGTGCGACCGATCAGCGGATCGACCTTGCCCTCCATCGCCTTTTCATTGAGGTTGACGGTGAACTGGTCGAGCGCGCTGTCCTTCTTGTCCTTGGCTTGGGTCTTTTTTTCCTGTTCGGCCGCCTTGGCTTCGGTCTGGGGCTGTTGGGCGGTTGCCTTGCCGACGCCGTGGCTGAGATAGGAAACCGCGTCGAGGCGGCTCATATCCTGCTGCTGCAGGAAGTAGACGGCATAGCTTTCCCGTTCGGAAAACAGCGCGACCAGCACATTGGCGCCTGTTACCTCATCCTTGCCGGAAGACTGGACATGCAGGATCGCCCGTTGCACCACCCGCTGAAAGCCGCTGGTAGGGGAGGGGTCCGTGTCCGTCTCGACCTTCAGGCTGTCGAGCTCGGTATCGAGATAATGTGTTACCGCATCGCTCAACTCGCCCAGATCGACGCCACAGGCCTGCATCACCTTCGATGCATGCTCATCCTCGATCAGCGCCAGCAGCAGATGCTCCAGCGTCGCATATTCGTGGTGCCGTTCCGATGCGTTGGTCAACGCATTGTGCAGCGTGGTTTCGAGGGCGGAAGCAAAAGACGGCATTTCAGTTCTCCCGGCATCCGAAGGGGATGCCATCCACAACAATGTCGGCACCCATTACCCATTGGTCAAGGGGACCGTCATAAATCCTCCCGCTCACCTTCGTTCCGGTCGTTCCGGCAAAGGAGGCGGGAGAGAATATCGTCATTTTCGGAATAAGGCCTCGGCACTTGCCTTGTGATTGAAGGCCTTGCCTATCTTGTCGCGGATACGGGAGATTTCGGTTTCCAGCACCGCTATGCGCGCCTGAAGCTCCTCGACCGATAGCGGGTCGAGATCCTGCCGGATCAGCAGCGTCAGCGGGTCATCCGCCCGTTTGGGCAGATAGTCGTCCATATCCATGTTACAAATGTTGACGCTATCGGGCGTGCTGTCAATATGGCATGGGGGCGATCGAGATATTCGGTGCGCTATTTTCGGCGATCAGGGATGAATTCATGACATTGGAAGTGATATCCAAAGAGATGCGGGCAGTCGGCTTCGATAGCCCGGGCGGACCCGATGTTCTGACGGAACGAATGATGGATATCCCGGCGCCGGGTGAAGGTGACGTGCTGATCCGCGTTCTGGCTGCAGGCGTCAACCGGCCCGATGCGCTTCAGCGTGCCGGGAAATATCCGCCGCCGCCGGGGGCGTCGCCGCTGCCCGGGCTCGAAGTATCGGGTATCGTTGTTCAGGTCGGCCGCAAGGTGGCCCCCGATCTGATGGGGCAGAAGGTCTGTGCGCTCGCCAATGGCGGGGGATATGCGGAATATGTGGTGGTGCCCGCCGGGCAATGCCTGCCGGTGCCGGATGGTTATGACATGGTGGAGGCGGCGGCTTTGCCCGAAACGCTTTTCACCGTGTGGACCAATTTGTTCGAACGCGCCTATGCCGTGGAGGGCGATACGGTACTGGTTCATGGCGGCACCAGCGGTATCGGCACCATGGCGATCTCGCTGTGCAGGTTGTTCGGGGTGAAGATCATCGTTACCTGCGGGTCGGATGACAAATGCAAGGCCGCGCGCGACTGGGGAGCAACCCATGCGATCAATTATCGCACGCAGGATTTCGTCGCGGAGGTGAGGGAACTGACCGAAGGGCGGCGGTGTCAGGCCGTGCTCGACATGGTCGGCGGTGATTATGTGCAGCGCAACCTGCGTTGTCTTGCCGATGACGGGCGGCATGTCTCGATCGCCGTTCTGGGCGGCAGTCGCGCCGAGATTTCGATTGCGGAGGTGATGGGACGGCGGCTGACGTTGACCGGGTCGACGCTGCGTCCCCGCTCCGCGACGTTCAAGGCACTGGTTGCCGATGAGATCAGCGCCCATGTCTGGCCCTTCGTCAAAAGCGGGCAGTTGCGCCCGGCGATGGACCGCATTTACCCGCTGGAACAGGCGGCCGCGGCCCATGCGCGCATGGAGGCGGGCGATCATTTCGGCAAGATCGTTCTGAAGGTCGGGGAAGAGGGGTGAGCATTTTGCTTGCCCTCAACCGCGCTTTCGCATAACCTCACATGGTGACGAGGCCACCCTGCTTGGGTGGCCCTTATTGTATTGACAGAATGGAGCACCACCGTGTCTCAACCGCTGATGCCTCATGCCACCGCCTGCTGGCTGATTGAAAATACCGGGCTGACCTTTTCGCAGATCGCCGATTTCTGTGGTCTGCACATGCTCGAGGTGCAGGCGATCGCCGATGATACGGCGAGCATCAAATATACGCCGCGCGATCCCGTGCGTGCACATGAGCTGACTCTTGAGGAAATCCGCAAGGGCGAGGCCAATGCTGATTATGTGCCGAAGATCGCCAAGGGCAATGAGCCCGTTCGCCGCACCAAGGGGCCGCGTTATACGCCGGTTTCCAAGCGCCAGGATAAGCCCGACGGCATTGCATGGATTTTGCGCAACCACCCGGAAATTTCCGACGGCGGGATTGGCCGTCTGATCGGTACGACCCGCACGACGATTGCGGCGATCCGCGACCGGAGCCACTGGAACATCGCCAACATCGTGCCGAAGGACCCGGTGACGCTGGGCCTGTGTTCGCAGCGGGAACTGGATGCTGTGGTTGCCAAGGCGGCCAAGAAGGCGGGTATCGAGGCTCCGTCCGATACGCGGCTTGATGGTGCCAAGGCGGCCCTGATCGAGGAACTGCGTCGTCAGCGCGATTATGCCGATCGCGATGACGAGGGTGAAGAAGGCGGCGTGAGCGAGAGCGTATCGCCTCCCAGCTCGTTCCGGGATGAGGCCGAACGCCTGTTCGACCCCTCCTTCTCGCGCCCCAGCGAGGACTGAAGTTACGATAGTGTTTGAAGAAGGGGGCACAGGAGACTGTGTTCCCTTTCTTTTTATCCGATAAGGTCGAGTGAACGGGCGATGCCGTAAAGCGAGGTCGCCGTCAGCACGATGCCGACCATCAGCAGCAGATGATTGGCGGCCACACGCTTGGCCAGCAATGCGCCGAACGGGGCGGCGATAACACCGCCGATCAGCAATCCCAAAGTCGCCGCCGTAAAAGCTTCCCAGCCCAGATGAATCAGGAAGGTGATGCTGATCGAAAGCGTCAGCAGAAATTCCACGGTGTTGACCGTGCCGATCGTCATGCGCGGATCGCTGCCCTGCAACAGCAGGTTGGAGGTGACGACCGGTCCCCAGCCACCTCCACCGGAGGCATCGAGAAACCCACCGAAAAATCCCAGCGGTCCGACGATTTTAGGATTCCCATTGCGTTTGATTACATGGGTGCTGCGCCAGATCAGCCATAGCCCGATGGTCGTGAGATAGCTCAGAACATAGGGCTTGACCGCGCTGCTATCGACATTGGACAACAGGTAAGCGCCGGTTACCCCGCCGGCAATGCCGGGTACTGCCAGTCGCGCGAACAATCGCCAGTCGACATTGCGGTGCCAGATATGGCTGAGGCCGGAAACCGCCGTGGTGACCGTTTCGGCCGCATGGGTGCCGGCCGAGGCGGCCTTGGGAGGGAGCCCCATCGCCAGCAGCAAAGTGCTGGAAATAACGCCATAGGCCATGCCGAGCGCGCCATCGATAAGCTGGGCGGCGAAACCGACCAGAATGAATGGCAACAGAGCCGGCAGATATTCCCCGATTTGGTCCATGATAGCTCTCCATCAAACTCTATCGATGATATAGAGAAACAAGGCGATGGAAATGGAGAAAATAAAACTATATCGGTAGAGAATATTTCTATCTCGAATAATATATTGAAATATAATGATTTTAAAGAACAATCTATGCTGTCTTGCCGATGAAGCGTGAGAAAAACGCGCTTTGACGTGACCGGTCTCTGTCGTTGGGTCCGGTTAAAGGAAATTATAGGGGTCGATGTCGACCGTCACCCGCACGGTCGATGGCCAGTCGATCCCATCCAGCCAATGCGCGATTGCTTCCTGCACATTGACGGTCCGCGCGGCGTGAACGAGCAAACGGTGGCGATGGCGACCGCGCAACTGGGCGAGCGGAGCGGGAGCCGGACCATAGACGTGCAGGCCCTCGGCCTCCGGCGCGCTCTGCCCCATGCGCCGGGCGATCTCGATGGCGGTATCGGGGTTTTCGCTGGAAACGACGATGGCCGCATATCGGCCGAAGGGGGGCGCCCCGGCAATGCGGCGGTTTTCGGTCTCCGTCGCGTAAAAACGCTCGGTATCGCCGGACAGCAAAGCCTTGATAACGGGCGCATCGATCATGCGGGTCTGGAGGAATACCCGTCCCGGTTTCTCGCCGCGTCCGGCGCGTCCGGCGACCTGACTGATCTGCTGGAAGCAGCGTTCGGCCGCACGCAGGTCGCCACCTTCAAGACCGAGATCGGCGTCGATTACGCCGACCAGCGTCAGATTGGGGAAATGATAGCCTTTGGTGACGAGCTGGGTGCCGATGATGATGTCGATCGCGCCGCTTTCCACCCCCGCAACGAACTCGGCCACCCGTTCGGGCGACCAGAGCGTGTCGGAGGTGACGATCGCGGCGCGGGCCTGCGGGAACAGCATCGCCACCTCGTCGGCGATGCGCTCGACGCCCGGGCCGCAGGCGACGAGCGAATCCTCCTCATGGCATTCGGGGCATTCGCGCGGTGTCGGCATCACATGGCCGCAATGATGGCAGGCGAGACGGCGGGTCAGCTTGTGCTCGACCATCCAGGCGGTGCAGTTGGGGCATTGGAAACGATAGCCGCAATGACGGCACAGCGTCAGTGGCGCATAGCCGCGCCGGTTGAGAAACAGCAGCGCCTGCTCACCCTTCTCCAGCGTTTCGTCGATGGCGGCGACCAGCGGCGGGGCGATCCAGCGCTGGCGGTCAGGTGGGTGCTGCAACAGGTCGATGCCGGTAATGTCGGGCATCTGCGCGCCGCCGAAACGGGAGGGAAGCTTGATCTCGCGATAGCGGCCCAGCGTCACCTGATGCCGGGTTTCGATCGCAGGCGTGGCCGAAGCGAGGATTACCGGGCATTTTTCGAACATGCCGCGCATCACCGCGATATCGCGGGCATGATAATGGACGCCGTCTTCCTGCTTGAAGCTGGTTTCATGCGCCTCATCGACGACGATCAGGCCGAGATTGGGATAAGGCAGAAACAGCGCCGATCGCGCACCGACCACGACGCGGGCCTGTCCTCGTGCCGCCGCCATCCAGGCGCGCCGTCGCTCGCTTTGCCGCAGGCCACTGTGCCAGGGAACAGGCGCGACGCCGAAACGCGCCTCGAAGCGTTTCAGGAAAGGTTGTGTCAGCGCGATTTCGGGGAGCAGCACCAATATCTGCTTTCCGTCACGGATGGCACGGGCCACCGCTTCGAAATAGACTTCGGTCTTGCCCGATCCGGTCACGCCATCGAGCAGGAAGGCCTGAAACCCGCCCGCGTCGATGGCGTCGGTGAACTGATCCGCCGCCGCCTGCTGGGCTTCGTTGAGGGCCGGCACGTCATGATCCGGGTCGGGCGCCGGATAGGGGGCGTCGGCGGTCACCTCGATCGGCTCCAGCGCCCCTGTTTTGACGAGGCCGCGTATCACCGCGAGCGAGACATCCGCCTTTTCCGCCAGTTCCCGCGCCGTTCCCTGAAAATCGCCAATCCGCTCCAGTGCCTGAAGCCGTTGCGGCGTCAGTCGGCCGGGCAGCGCGCCGCTCTGGCGATATTCGATCAGCGTTCGCTCATGGGCGAAGGCAGCCCCGGAACTCAGCGCCATACGCACCACCGAAGCAGGTGGAGCCATATAATAATCGGCGGTCCATTCGATCAGGCGGCGCAGCGGTGCGGGCAGGGGTGGAGCATGGGATACGGAAAGGAGCGGACGCAGCCGGTTGTCGCCCACTGTTTCAACGCCCGAAAAATGATCCTCTTCCCACACCACGCCCGCGATCCGGCGCGGGCCGAGCGGGGCCTCGACGATGCTGCCCGGTTCGACCTCCATGCCATGGGGCACGCGATAGTCGAGCGGTCCCAGCGCGGAGTTGAGAATGAGGACGCGGGCGCGAGTCATGCACCCCCCTCTACCGGAGAACGGGGCGAGAGAAAAACCACCTTCCCATTTGCGTACAAAAGAACGAAGCTTTGTGCATCATATGGACCCGCAGCTCTGGAGAGGAAGAGGGATGATCGAACGCAGGCTGTTTCTGGGTAGCGGCGCGGCCTTCATGGCGCTGGCGCTGGGCGGGTGCCAGACCGGGCTACGCTATAATCTGACCCAGGTGGTGCAGCGCCTGCTGACCCTTTCTTCCCAGCGTGCCCTTGCCCGGCTGATGGAGCCGGATGGATTTTACGACAGCCAGATCGCCCGGATCGAGCTGCCCGATACGCTCGGCGGTAACGGCAAGGGGTCTCTGGTCGCGAAAATGCTGCTCAGCACTGTGGTGCGGGACCGGTTGCAACATCAGGTCAATCGCGCTGCGGAACGAGGGGCGGAACGGGCTGCTCCAGCGATTGCCGATGCCATCCTTGCGATATCGCCCGAGGCGGCTGCCGCGCTGGTGAAGGGCAAGGGGCCGGTCGCAACGGCATTTTTGAAACAGCAAATGGGTGATTCGCTGGTCCGGGCGATGCTGCCCGGTGTCGATGAAGGGTTGCGCCTGTTCGACAGTGCGGTGGTGACCGAGACGTTGCGCCTTGCGACCGGTATCGATTTTGCGGCCTTGCGCGATGATGTTACGCGCAAGGCGGCCGATGCGATCTTCGCCGAAATGGGCCAGGAAGAGGAAGCGATTCGTGCCGATCCGCGCAGCACGGGCGATCCGGTTCTGATCGGCGCCTTGACCGCCGCCGGTGCCTTTTGACCGGAAAACCGGCCCGTCTGCTCTTATCGGCATCGGGCGATAGGGCTATAGGGCCTGCGACTCAGTGATCCTTCCAAGGGGAAACCAGCCATGAAATTCTTTGTCGATACCGCCGATACCGCCGAAATCCGCGATCTCGCGGCGACCGGCCTGCTCGATGGCGTGACCACCAACCCGTCACTCATTCACAAGTCCGGGCGTCAGTTCCTTGAAGTCGTGAAGGAAATTTGCGGCATCGTCGATGGTCCGGTGTCGGCGGAGGTCGTCGCGCTCGACCATGAGACGATGATGAAGGAAGCGGAGATCCTTCGGAAAATCGCAGACAATGTCTGCATCAAGGTGCCGCTCACCATCGACGGGCTCAAGACCTGCAAGGCGCTGACCAGCGACGGCACGCAGGTGAATGTGACCTTGTGCTTCTCGGCCAATCAGGCGCTGCTCGCGGCGAAGGCGGGGGCGACCTTCATTTCGCCCTTCGTTGGCCGCCATGATGATAATGGTTTTGACGGCATGCAGCTGATCGACGATATCCGTCTGATCTATGACAATTATGCGTTCGACACGGAAATCCTTGTCGCCAGCGTGCGTCATTCCATTCATGTGCTGGAAGCGGCGAAGATCGGCGCCGATGTGATGACCGCGCCGCCTGCCGTGATCAAGTCGCTGTTCAACCATGTGCTGACCGAGAAGGGTATTGCGGCGTTCATGGCCGACTGGGCGAAGACCGGCCAGACCATCGGCTGATCGCCGGGTTTCGGATTTCAGCTACAAAAAGAGAGGCGCTCCCGTTGGGGGCGCCTCTCTTTTATGGCGGGCTGTTGCGAATATTGAGAGCATTTCAGGCCAGATGAGACGTCCGGAAGCCTGAAAATCAAAAGCGTGACGCTTCCGCTTTCGATCCGGTCGAAAGCGGACATGCTTCAGTTGCCGAACCCTCTGGGGGCGGCATCGATCACGCTGAACTTGCCGTCGCCGACCTGCTGTACCTCCAGCGCGCGCTGGGCGATGCCGTCACGGCCGAAGCGGAAGGCGCCGTCAATGCCCGCAAAACCGCCTTTGTCCAGCAAGGCGGCGGTGGGGAAGGCGGTGCCCGGTTTCCAGCCCTGGGCGATTTTCACGGTCAGCAGGACCGCGTCATAGCCCAGAGCGGACAGGCGATAGGGCGCACTGTTGAAGCGTGCGCGATATTTGGTCGCAAGCTGGCGATAATAGGCATCCGACACGCTCGCGAACCAGGCGCCGCGCAGCGCCGCGCTGGAGGCTATGTTCGTTTCCGTGTTCCACAATTCGGTGCCGAGGATGCGTGCATTGACGCCGCCATTTTGCCGGATGGCAGGGGCGGCCTGCATCGCGATCCGACCGCCATCGGCGATCAGCACCGCATCATAACCCGGCACATCCGCCAGCTTCTTGATGGCGGTGGTCAGCGACCCGCTGGTGCGTTGATAGGTCTGCATCGAGACGACCGTGCCGCCCGATGCCTCGACCGCGCGGAGCATCGCCGTGCCCGCACGTTCGCCATAGACCCCCGCCGGAACGAGAGCGGCGAAGCTGTTCATCCCTTTCGAATGAGCGAAACTCACGACCCGTTCCACTGACTGGGCCGGGGAATAGCCCATGATGAAGACGCCGTTTCCGGCAACGCCCGAATCATTGGAAAAGCTGATGATCGGCACATTGGCCTTGCGCGCGGCGGGGGCGGCGACCTTCACCTCGTCGCTGGTGAGCGGACCGAGGATCAGCTTGTTGCCGTCCGTCAATGCACGGGAAACCGCCGCCGCCATGCCCTTGCCGGTATCATAGGTGGTGATGCGCACGGTCTTGGCCGCCGTATCGAGCAGGGCCATGGTCGTGGCGTTGGCGATCGATTGCCCCACACCTGCATTCGTGCCGCTGGTGGGCACCAACAGCGCGACTCGATGGCGCTCATTATCGGTGGGCAGGCCCGGTTCGACGGGCGTCGGTTGCACCGGGCCGGGCGTTTCCGGTCCGGTGCCGCGCGGCACGATCGTCTGGCACGCCGCCAGAAACAGGCCGCTTGCGAGGATGAGGCCACGGCCGATACCCTGCATACGGCCCCATATGCTTGCTTGCCGAGAGGCACCTGTCTCTGCCATGGAAACTCCTTATGGTGGAAGCATTGACTCCGGGCCTATATATCGTTGCCGGACCGATCGGCAACTTGTCTGACCTCAGCCCGAGGGCAGCCGACATATTATGTCGTGCCGACGTGGTCGCGGTAGAGGATAGTCGTGTGAGTGCGCGGCTGTTGCGCTATGCCGGTTCAGACCGGCCGATGGTCGCCTATCACGACCATAGCGACGAGGCGAAGCGCACATGGCTGGTCGATCGCATGGGGAGCGAGGCGATCGCGTTGCTGAGCGACGCGGGCACGCCGCTTATTTCCGATCCCGGTTACAAGCTGGTGCGGGATGCGCGGGAGGCGGGGCGTCTTATCACCACGATACCCGGTCCTTGCGCTGCGATCGCGGCGCTGACCCTCTCTGCTTTGCCGACGGATCGGTTTCTGTTCATGGGGTTCCTGCCCGCCAAGGCGAAGGCGCGGCTCGATACGCTGGCCGAAGTGGCGGGTGTAAAGGCGACTTTAGTCTTTTACGAAAGTGGCCCGCGTCTTGCCGCTTCGCTTTCCGACATGGCGCTGGGGCTGGGGGATCGCGATGCCGCCGTGTGCCGCGAGATCAGCAAGAGTTTTGAAGAGGTGAAGACCGGCCCGCTGACCGAGCTGGCCGCCGCTTATGGCGAGCATCCGCCCAAAGGGGAGATTGTCGTCGTGGTGGGCCCGCCGGGCGAAGCCGCCAAGGCATCGGCGGAAGATGCCGATGCGGCGCTGTGCGAGGCGCTGACCCGTCTTTCGGTCGGCAAGGCGGCGAGCGAGGTCGCGAAGAAAACCGGCCTCGACCGAAGGACGCTCTATGCGCGCGCGCTGGAGATCAAGGGGCCTTGATGAAGTCGCCCACACGCATCCTTGCCGAGAGAAGAGGGCGTCAGGCCGAGCGCCTGTGCGGCTGGTGGTTGCGGCTCAAGGGCTGGTCGATCCTCGACCGGCGGGTACGGACGCGTGCCGGGGAAATCGATCTGATCGCGCGCCGGGGTACTATCGTCGCCTTTGTCGAGGTGAAGGCGCGCGGCAATGAAGCCGATCTGGCGCTTGCGATCGATGAGCGGCGCCTGTCGCGGGTCGCCGCCGCGGCCGAAAGTCTCGCCCATCGCTATCTCCGGCCCGGTGACGACATGCAAATTGACGTGATGCTCCTTGCGCCGGGGCGTCCGCCACGCCATTTGAGCAACGTCTGGCACGGGGGATGACCCCGGCATCATCAGGGAAAGCTATTATGTCGCTCAAAGTCGCCGTTCAGATGGACCCGATGGAAGGGATCAAGATCGGGGGCGACAGCACGTTCGCGTTGATGCTTTCCGCCCAGGAACGAGGGCACAGGCTCTGGCATTATGAGGCGCCGGACCTGACGATGCGCGGCGGTCGCCTGCTGGCAAAGGCCCGGCCGGTGACGGTGCAGCGGGTCGAAGGCGACCATTTCAGCTTCGGTGATGTGGAAATGCTGGACCTCGGCCGCGATACCGATGTCGTGCTGATGCGGCAGGACCCCCCCTTCGACCTTGCCTATATCACCGCGACCCATTTGCTGGAGCGGGTCGAAGGCGAGACGCTGGTCGTCAACAATCCCGCTTCGGTGCGCAATGCGCCGGAAAAGCTCTTCGTGCTCGATTATGCCCGTTTCATGCCGCCGACGATGATTACGCGCGATCTGGATCAGGTGCGCTCCTTCCTTGCAGAGCATGGCGATATCGTGGTGAAGCCACTTTACGGCAATGCGGGCAATGCGGTGTTCCGGGTCGGATCGGACGGCGCCAATCTTTCCGCGCTGGTGGAACTCTTCAACGCCTCATGGGTCGAACCCTTCATGGTGCAGGCGTTCATCCCGGCGGTATCCGAAGGCGACAAGCGCATCGTACTGGTCGACGGCGAAGTCGCAGGTGCGATCAACCGCGTTCCCGGCAAGGGCGAAATCCGATCCAACATGGCCGTGGGCGGATCGGCGGTGAAGACCGGACTGACCGATAAGGAGCGCGAAATCTGCGCTGCCCTCGGGCCGGAGCTGAAGCGGCGCGGGCTGCTGTTCGTCGGCATCGACGTGATCGGCGGCGAATGGCTGACCGAAATCAACGTGACCTCGCCGACCGGCATCGTCTCGATCGATGCATTTAACGGCACCGACACGAGCGGGATGATCTGGGACGCGATCGAACGCCGCATCGGAGAGGCACGCGGCTGATCGCCGTGTGAGGTTCGCATGACCGATTGGGTCGTCAATCTCATCGATGCGGGCGGCTATTGGGGCATCGTCCTGCTGATGGCGCTCGAGAATATCTTTCCGCCGATCCCGTCCGAGCTTATCATGGGCATTGGTGGTATTCGCGTCGGGCAGGGGCGGATGGAAATGCTGCCTCTGCTGATCGCGGGAACGATCGGCACCACGATCGGCAACTATTTCTGGTACTGGATCGGCTGGAAGCTGGGCGTTGAGCGGTTGCGACCACTGGTTCGCCGCTTCGGGCGGATATTGACGATCCAGTGGCGGGAAGTGGAAATGCTGAACCGCCTGTTCCAACGCCATGGTGAGAAGATCGTTTTCGGCTTCCGCTTCATGCCTGCCTTTCGCACGATGGTTTCGTTACCCGCCGGCCTTTTTCGCATGGGGCAGGTGCGGTTTCTGACGTGGACGACGGGCGGTGCGCTGATCTGGAATATCATATTGGCGGGTTCGGGCTATGTGCTTGGCGCTCACTTTCGAAGGATCGACGATTATCTCGGGCCGCTTTCGACGGCGGCGATCGGCGCGGTGGTGCTGATCTATCTCTGGCGGCTCCTGCGCTGGCGTCCCAATGGAGATGAGGTCGCCTGAGGATCAGGCGCGCGGATGCGCATTGCGGTACACGTCGAGCAGATGGGCGGCGTCAACCTGCGTATAGATTTGCGTGGAGCTGAGGCTCGCATGCCCCAGCAGTTCCTGCAGCGAGCGGAGGTCCGCGCCGCGCCCCAGTAAATGGGTGGCGAAGCTGTGGCGTAGCGCATGGGGGCTGGTGCGTTCGGGCAGCATCAGCCGTCGTCGCGCCTCGCGCACCGCCTTGCGGATGATCGCGGGGTCGAGCGGGCCGCCACGCGCGCCGCGGAACAGCGGGTCGGCCGGCGCCAGCGCAAAGGGGCAACTTTCGGCATAGGCCATCAGCGCCTCTCGCAATTGTGGCAGTAGCGGCACGATCCGGGTCTTGCCGCGCTTGCCGGTGACCCGGATCGTTTCTCCGGCCGGAACGTCGCGTCGCGTGATCGAGAGCGCCTCGGATATACGCAGCCCCGCGCCGTAGAGCAGCAGCAGCACCGCCCAGTCGCGCGCCGCGATCCATGGTTCGCGCGCATTTTCCGAAACATCCTCGGCCAGAGCGATCACGTCATCGGGTGAGACGGGGCGGGGGATGCCTTTTTTGACACGCGGTCCCTGAAGCGAGGGAATGCTTACCTCTTCGCCGCCGGCAAAGGCGAGGAAAGCCCGAATCGCCGACAATTCCCGCGCGGTCGATGCATTGCCGAGACCCTGTGTCCGGCGATGGGCGAGATAGGCGCGCAGATCGGCCGGGGGCAGGGCGGAGAGCAGTCGTTCGTCCGGCACTGCGCCATGATGATCGGTCAGGAAGCGAAGCAGGCGCTCCGCACTCGCGACATAGGCGCGCACCGTATGGGGAGAGCGTCGCCGCTCCAGCGCGAGATGCCGGTGCCAGCGGGCGATGTTTTCGGTATGCGACAAATCCATGGCGACGGCATCTTTTTGCTGGCGTGCGTTCGAACGCAAAACTGCTGGGAAGCGAATTATAGCACGATCTCTCCAAGGATCGCATCCAGCAACAGCGCGCCTTGCGCCGTGATGCGCAGCTGGCCTGCGTCGCGCGTCACAAGGTCATGGAGGGCGAGCCGGTCAATGGCCTCAAGATCGACCATAGCGGCGGCAGGGCGGCTTATACGTTTTTCGAGCGTCCTCAGATCAACCCCCTCGGCAAGGCGCAGGCCCATCATCAGGGCCTCCCGCGCGCGTTCTTCGGGGGCGAGGGGGCTTTCCGATTGCAGGCCATGGCCATTGCGGTTCACCGCGTCCAGCCAGTTTTCGGGCTTGCGGTGGCGTTGCGTGGCGCAGGAAATGCCGCTGGCGTCGCCGCGTCGTCCATGTGCGCCGGGGCCGATGCCGACATAATCGCCATAGCGCCAATAGGTGAGGTTATGGCGGCTTTCCTCACCGGGGCGGGCATGATTGCTCGTTTCATAGGCGGGGAGTCCTGCCGCCGCCATGCGCAGTTGCGTCCGCTCGTAAAGGTCGGCGGCGTGGTCCGGTTCGGCGGGCGTGAACTGCCCTTGCCGCACCAATGTTTCGAAACGTGTGCCCGGCTCGATCGTAAGCTGATAGAGCGAGAGGTGGCCGGTGCCGAAGGACAGGCCATGGGTCAGTTGCCGGTCCCATTCCTCCACCGACTGGCCGGGCAGCGCATAGATCAGGTCAAAATTGACTCTGCCGAAATGTTCCTGAGCGACATGGATGGCGCGGGTGGCCTCGTCCCGGTCATGTGCGCGGCCAAGAAAACGCAGCGGCTCCGGCTCGAAGGATTGTACGCCGATGGACACGCGGTTGACCCCGGCGCTGGCCAGATCGGCAAAGCGTTCGACCTCGACGCTGTTCGGGTTGGCCTCCAGCGTGATTTCGATGTCCGGTGCAAAGCTCCAGTGCCGCGCTGCGGCCGAGATCAGACCCTCGACCAGGGCGGGTGGCATCAGCGAGGGCGTGCCGCCGCCGAAGAACAGGGAACTTAGCGTGCGGCCGGACGTAATATCGGCTTCATAAGCCATGTCGGCCAGCAGCGCCTCGCGCCACAGGTCGATATCCACCCCGTCCCGAACATGGCTGTTAAAGTCGCAATAGGGGCATTTTGAAACGCAGAAAGGCCAGTGGATATAGAGGGCGAGCGGTGTGTTCATATCCGGCATTTTGTCTCGCTTACGGATTTCCTTAACCATTTCATTAGGTTTTTCGGTTTTTGATGCTAACGCTGCCATTGGGTTGCTTCATATGCGTTGTAAACGAATAACAATATCGTCATTCGCGATCGCCGTTCTGGCGTCGATTTCCTGCGCCCCGGTTCAGGGTAGCAGTATTGTGACGGATTGTGGCGGATGTGAGGTGTCCGGGCGGGCGGTGCCGGCCCCCGGGCCGATGACCCTGCTTCGGGAAGCGGTGATGGACGCGCATAATGAAGAGCGGCAGCGCTGGCATGTCCCGCCGTTGGTCTGGAATCAGAGGCTGGCGGACGATGCGCTGACCCATGCCCGGCAACTGGCCCATATGGGGCAGCTTAAACATGCCAGCATGGCCGGGCGGGCGCGACCGCAGGGCGAAAATCTCTGGATGGGGACGCGCGGCGCATACAGCTATCACCAGATGATGAATGGCTTTCTGGAGGAGCGGACGGATTATGTCGCCGGGGCCGTTCCGAATATCAGCCGGACCGGGAACTGGTCCGACACCGGCCATTACAGCCAGATCATCTGGCGCACGACGACCGCTGTCGGATGTGCGGTAGCATCCAGCCGGGATTATGATTTCCTCGTTTGCCGTTATGATCCGGCCGGTAATGTCTGGGGCAAGCGCGCCGATGATGCGGATCGCAACGCCCCGGCCATAGCCATGGGCGGAAAGACGCGCGCCCGGTCTTACAGCATTTCCTATAACTGGCCCTGAGACCTTATTTCCGGTTGCGAGGCCATATGCGCATGCTGGGTATATACATTGCCGCGACGATGCTCAGCGCGAGGAAGACCAAAGCGATCACCAGCGCGATAACCCAGTAGCGCGGATCTTCCTTCGAAACGAACCAGCCCGCGATCAGCGAGGGAATGAGCAGCAGAAGGTTGACAATCAGGGGCATGGCCGGGTTCCGACGTGATAGGAGGCAAGCCTCGTTAAGAATATGATTTGTCCCGGCAATAGTGCACTATTGCCGGAATGGCCAGATCATAGCGCAGCCTGAACCAGCTTGGCGAAGGCGTCCGCGCGGTGGCTCATCTTGTGTTTGGCCGCCGGTTCCATTTCTCCGAAGCTGATGTCATGGCCGAGCGGCTGGAAGACCGGATCATAGCCGAATCCGTTGCCGCCACGCGGCGGCCAGACGATGGTGCCGTCCACCCGTCCTTCAAATGCCTCGACATGGCCGTCGGGCCAGGCGAGGGCGAGGGCGCAGATGAAATGCGCGTCATGGCCCGCATCCGGCCCTTTGGCGGTCAGCGCATCCCAGACCAGCTTCATCGCAAGGTTGAAATCCTTGTCCGGGCCGGCCCAGCGCGCCGAATAAATGCCCGGATCTCCATTCAGCGCCTCAACCACAAGGCCGCTGTCATCGGCAAGCGCAGGCAGGCCGGACAGGTCCGCGGCAGCCAGCGCCTTGAGTTCGGCATTGGCGATGAAGGTCGTTCCGGTTTCTTCCGGTTCGGGCAATCCCAAAGTCCCGGCCGATACCGGCTCTATCCCGTAGGGGCCGAGCAGTTCCGCGATTTCCCGCACCTTTCCGGCATTATGGCTGGCGATTACCAGCTTGCCCGGTTCCAGTTTGCGCATCGCTTGTTCTCCGCCCCAATTATCGGTCATGGCCTGTCCTTCATCGCCTTATAATGCCTGTCGTCTGCTGTCAGCGTCCGCTCGCCTTGCGCTGGGCTGCAAAAATCTCTCCGCAGCCGATGCGGGCGAGACGCAGCAGGCGCAGCAGCTCTTCCTCGTCGAAGGTCGCGCCTTCGGCCGTTGCCTGCACCTCGGCGAGCTTGCCGTCACCGGTCAGCACGAAATTGGCGTCGGCCTCGGCAGAGCTGTCCTCGACATAATCGAGGTCGAGGA
The DNA here is from genome assembly GCA_006226685.1 of Sphingomonadales bacterium. Lineage (GTDB taxonomy): Bacteria > Pseudomonadota > Alphaproteobacteria > Sphingomonadales > Sphingomonadaceae > Sphingobium. The sequence goes on along the minus strand of SBGG01000060.1, from coordinate 83,356 downwards.
TCGGGGTGCCGCCGCGGATGCCGCAACTGATCGCCGCAACCTGAGCGGTGATCGGGTCGGCGGCGAGCAGGCCGTCCTTCATCAGCTTGTCGATCGCGATGCGCAGCGCGACCCACGCGCCGGAAATGGAAGCGGTGCGGGTGCCGCCATCGGCCTGAATCACGTCGCAGTCGATGGTGATCTGGCGCTCGCCCAGCGCCTTCAGATCGACGACCGCGCGCAACGAGCGCCCGATCAGGCGCTGAATTTCCTGCGTGCGCCCGGACTGCTTGCCCTTGGCGGCTTCACGGCTGCCGCGTGTATGGGTGGCGCGGGGCAGCATCCCATATTCGGCCGTTACCCAACCTTCGCCCTTGCCGCGCAGAAAGGGCGGCACCCGCTCTTCGACGCTGGCGGTGCACAGCACGCGCGTGTCGCCGAAACTGACGAGGCAGCTTCCTTCGGCATGGCAGGTGAAGCCGGGTTCCATCGCGATGGAACGCATCTGATCGGGGGTACGGCCGGATGGGCGCATGGAGGGGAGCCTTTCGATTATCCTGTTCTTTTCGAGATGCCTCGCGGCTTATGCGCGTGCAGCGTTCGGCACAAGCCCCGACGGAAAATGGAAGGCCGGATAATCGATCATCCCGAAAAAAAAGGCGCGTTCCGACCAGAAGCAGGAACGCGCCATCACATGGGGTGTCGGATTATCGAGGGCGAGACGATAAACGCCCCGCCATCAATGTCAGAACTTCACGGATACACCCATGAAGTAGCGGCGGCCGAGCGTGTCATAGAGCGACACGTCGGTGTTGGCATCGCCCACGAGCGTGGTGCCGAAAATCGGGGGGTGCTTGTCGAACAGATTGTTGACGCCGCCGAAGAAGGTCATGGTGTCGTTGATGTTGAATGACACATTAGTATCGAAATACCAGACCGGATCGACATGTTTCACAACATTGGTCGCGGTCGGGTACAGGTCGAGATCGCCGATCATACGGCCCTGAATGCGCCAGTTCACCGGGCCGCTGGCATAGCTGGCCGACAGGTTCAGCTTGAAGTCGGGGGTGATGAAGCCGCCCGATCCGGTGGAGCACCCCGCACCATAATAGCCGGCGCAATCCTGAGTTGCGGAGGTCGCCAGCACCTTGGTCGATTTTTTGAACAGCCAGCTTGCGAAGGCCTGAAGCTTGAGGGTGGCGCTGTCTCCGCCAATCTCAAGCGCCGACGGCAGGCCGAGGCTGTAATCGAGCTGGGCATCGATCCCGTCGACCTTCAGCGAACCGATGTTGCTGCTGCTGACGCGGACATAATCGACCTGGCCATTACCCAGGCGGACGATCGCCTGACAGGTAGTGCTGTTGATATCCAAGGTGGTGAAGCAGTCGTTCAGTGTCTGCTGAGTGTTCACCGTCATGATCGCGTCTTTGACCGAGACGTTAAAATAGTCGACGGTGAGGTGAAGGCGCGGGGCAAAGGGCGGCGAAATGACCGCACCGATGGTATAGGTCTTCGACTTTTCCTCGCGAAGATTCGGGTTCCCCCCGCTTTCCTGCGTCAGGCCGAGCGTGGCCTGCGTGAAACCATCGATTTCGCTGGCGGGCACACCTTGCGCCACGCACAATTGCTTGACGGCATTGGACGGAGAGGTGCTCGCGTCGCAGGGGTCGGTTCCGCTGGTGTAACCGCGTGTGACCGCGGAATAGAGTTCATTGATGTTCGGCGCGCGGATCGCGCTGTTATAGGCGCCACGAATGCGGAACCAGTCAACCGGTGCATATTCGCCTCCGGCTTTCCAGGTGAAGACGCTGCCGATCGACGAATAGTCGGAGAAACGTGCGGCGCCTTCAAAGGCCAGCGTGTCGGCAAAGGGCATGTCGCTCAGGATCGGGATTCGGATTTCGCCGAATACTTCCTTTACATCATAGGAGCCGGACAGTGCTTTCTGCGAGGAAGCGCCATATTCGCCGGCCAGATCTAGGGCGCTTGGATAGAAGTTATAATCATCCTTGCGATATTCTACGCCGAAAGCGGCCGCGACCGGCCCGGCGGGCAGATCGAACAGCGTACCCGAAAGTGTGGCGCCCGCAACCTTACGGACGAAGACGTCATGGCTCTCTCGTACCGGGGTGATGAAGGAGGCGGCTTCGGGTGAGATCGAATCATAGCCGAAGATCGAGAGGGGAACGCAACCGAGGGTCTGGTTACGGCAGACCACATTGCCGGAGGAATCGATAACGGCATCGAGGCCCATGGACAGACGGGTTTGCGAAATCAGGTTTTCGTTCCGCGTATCCGTGCGGTTCCGCATATATTGGTAGAAGGCATCCCAGTTCCAGTCCCGACCCATCAGGTTGAACTGACCGCGCAGACCTGCTGTCAACTGATAGGAAAGGCGCTCATAACGATAGTTGCGGGTGCCCAGTTCGCTGGCCCGGCGCCCGGCGCCGACAATTTCGGCAGTGCCGTCATTATTGGTGTCGAATATCGCTGCGTTATCAATGAAGAACTGGCGCTGGGCATCGGTCAGAACAGGATTGCTCGCGTAATTGGGAACGAGCAATGTTGAGGAGGCTGCGCCCGGGGTCACCGGAGTGAATGAGTCCGGTGCGATGATCATGTTGTTGCGGGTATTGACGAAATAGCCTTCGGCATAGGCTGTGATCGAATCGGTAATATCGTAATGTGCATTGGCCGACATGTTGATCCGGTCCAGCGGACGCTGGAGCAGGTTATAGGGCGCGTAGTTATAGGTGTCCTGAGGCTGGCAATAGGGCAGAATCGCGCCGCCTTCGCCGAAACGGATGCCGGTGATGGTCGTACATGCACCGGACGGCGTCAGGTCGACACCGACAAGAGATTCGCGCTGACCTGCGCTCAGCGGAACGCGTGTGCCGGGAATGCTACCCGATCCGCTATAGGTCAGCTCTCCGTTTACTTCGCCGAGGGGGGTGGCGCTGAAAGAACGGTCGGACTGGTAGGCGGGGTCCTGCTTCGTCCAGGAAACGGTGAACGCGACATTGCCGCGTCCGTCACCGGTGTTGGTGCCGATGGCAAGGTCGAGTTTTTTGGATGCTGCGTCGCCACGGCCGGTAATGCCATATTGGGCGCTGGCTTTGATGCCCTCGAAGCTGTCGTCGAGTACGAAATTGACGGCACCGGCAATGGCGTCGGAACCGTAAACGGCGGAGGCGCCGCCGGTAATGATGTCGACGCGCTTGATGAGCAGGTCGGGAATGCTGGCAAGATCGGTATTGCCGGAAGAATCCGCCGGGATGAAGCGCCGGCCGTTCACCAGGGTCAGGGTACGGGTCGAACCAAGGCCGCGAAGGTTGGCGGTAAGGACGCCTGATCCGCCGCCATTGTTCACGGTGGAGGTATTACCGGACGCCAGTTGCGGGAATTCGTTGATCGTCTTTTCAAGGGTGACGTTACCCGAAAGGCTGATGTCTTCCTGACTGACAACGGTCGTCGGGCTGGGGGCATCAAGATCGGTACGAACCAGACGTGATCCGGTGACGACGATTTCCCTTGGCGCTTCGGTGGCGGCTTCCTGAGCATAAGCAGGCGCCATGCCCATGGCGAATGTTGGAAGCAGAGCCGATGTGGCGAGCAACTTCACGACGAGGCGTGAAGCCCGCATGTTCGATCCTCTTTCGATCATTCTGTGTCCCCTTGTTCTGTGTCTACGGAAAATCAACGAAACCAAGCTGTTTGAGGCAATGTTGTCGTTTCGGGTGAAAGCGCGCCCACCGTTTTTCCGGTTGGACATGCCCCCAATGTCATCCGAATCTCTATACTGTATATATAATATCGTATACTAACAAGAAAAAAGAAGGTGAATGGTTTGAAACTCGGTGCTGCTGGCGCAGCGCGGCCGGCTTCCGCGCAAGGACATGGCCAAAGCGCAAACCGCCCCGATGTAAGGGACATCGGGGCGGTCGGAATGGTGCTCAAGGGAAAGGCAAATATGCTCAGGGAGCAGCGGTTGCATAGAATTCGCTGAGATCGCGGCGAAGCGCGGTCATCGATTCGGGATGGATGTAGATCATGTGCCCGGATTCATAATAACGGAAGGTGAGGTTGCCGCGCAGCGAAGGGTCTAGCTGCATGTGCTTCAGGTCATATTCCGCGCCGAAAAACGGGGTGGCCATGTCGTAATAGCCGTTGAGCGACAGGACTTTGAGATGAGGGTTGACGCGCATCGCACGGGCCAGATCCAGCGCGGTGTCGGCTGCTGGCATTTTGCGGCCGCCTCCATTTATCGGGCTTATATGCTTCTGATCCCAGTTCGGCGAAATTTCTTTATAGAAATTCGGGCGATATTGCAGGTCGGTTTTGTAACCGAGCGTGCCGAACAAATAGTCGTTGATGGCCGCGATATAGGCGCCGCTGATCGCGGTGTCGGCGGCATCGAATTCCGGCTGTTCACCGGCTTCGTCCATATCGATACCCAGAAAACGGGAATCAAGCCGGCCCACGGTGCGGCCCTGATCACGCATTAATTCCTTGCGGAACCGCCCCAGATCGACACGTAGATCATTACGGAGCAGATAGTCCGGAGACAGGCCAGTATAGGCCGACATTTGCCGGGCGATATTTTCGCGCTCCGTTTCGTTCAGGTCGTCGCCCTTGGCCAGCGCAGTCAGATAGGGACCATTGGCGAAGGCGCGCACTTCGGTCAAAAAGGGCTCCAGACTCGCCGGGCGATTGGGCAGGCGGTTATGATACCAGGCCGTGGCTGCGTAGCTTGGGAGATAGGTAACGCTTATGCGATCATATCCCGGATTGCGGATGCCATAATTCAGGATGGACGAAAGCAGGATCACTCCGTTCATTTCTACGCCGCGATTCTGCAACTCGTTCACCAGTCCGGCGGCGCGCAGCGTGCCATAGCTTTCTCCCAGCAGAATCTTGGGGGAATTCCAGCGGTTGTTGATCGTCAAATAGCGTTGAATTCCGCTCGCAAAGGCGTTGATGTCCTGATCTACGCCCCAGAAATCGGTTCCCTTGGCTTTGCCGACAGGGCGCGACAGGCCGGTGCCTATGGCATCCAGAAAGACAAGGTCGGTCTTGTCGATAATGCTCTGGGGGTTGGCCGCGATCCGGAACGGGGCGGGGGGATGGGCCTTGTCCGTGGGAGTGTCGACCCGTACCGGGCCGAATGATCCCATATGCAGCCACATGCTCGAAGATCCGGGACCACCATTGAACACGAAAGTCACGGGGCGGCGTGGCGCGGCTTTGCCGTTATCCACGACATAGGCGACATAGAACATGCTGGCGATGGGTTCGCCTTTGTCATTGCGCAGGGTGAGCGTGCCCGGTGTGACCGTATAATCGATCCGCCGTCCTTCGACCGTGACATTGCCCTTGGAGGAATGGGCCTGTTCCTCGATCGGCGCCTTCACGCTGTCATCGGCCTGTTCGATGGTGGCTTTGCCTTCTTGATCGCTGGCCGGTGCGGCAAGAACAGAAGGATAGGGCGTCACCGCCAGGGCCAGAAGCAGAGCAAATAGGGGGCGTGTGGCGCGTGTCGGGCGTGACTTGGTCATGGTGCGAAAGTCCCTGTTGCAAAAGTTTCGGCAATTTCGTACATAGTATACTAAATATGTCAATGGCTTTATGAACTAGCTTGTAATCCATATTTTTCAATAAATTAAGGTGATTACCTGTCATGTCCGGAAGGAGGTGCCAGGGTGCCTTACTGTCTTGAATGAACAGCCTGATGCGCATGGGTGCGGAAGGTGAGCAAAGGAACGGAATATTATGACAGGACGCATCCTTATCGGTGGCAAGGAGGTGGAAGGATCGCACTTCTTCCAAGCGACCGATCCGGCAACCGGCACCGTGATCGACTCTCTGTTCGCCGAGGCGACGCCGGTTCATGCTGATGCTGCCTGTGCACTGGCCGACGAGGCATTCGACATTTATGCGCTGACACCGCCTGAGCGCATCGCAGTATTCCTTGAGGAAATTGCCGGGGCAATCATCGCCATCGGCGATGTGTTGATCGAAAAGGCTATGCAGGAAACCGGATTGCCGCGCGCACGGCTGGAGGGAGAGCGGGGGCGCACCGTTGGTCAGTTGCGCCTGTTCGCCGGACTCGTGCGTCAGGGGGAATGGCTGGATGCGCGTATTGACCCGGCAATGCCGGAGCGCTTGCCCATGCCCCGTGGGGATCTGCGCTCGCGGCGCTTTGCGGTAGGCCCGGTTGTTGTCTTCGGCGCCAGCAATTTTCCGCTCGCCTTCTCGGTGGCGGGCGGAGATACGGTGGCTGCGCTCGCGGCGGGATGTCCGGTCGTGTTCAAGGGACATCCTGCCCACCCGGCAACAGGGGAGTTGGTTGCGAGGGCGATCCGGTCGGCGGTGGCCAAATGTGGATTGCCCGAAGGGGTTTTCTCTTATCTTCCGGGAACTTCGCATGAACTGGGCGCTGCACTGGTGGCGGATTCCCGGGTTAAGGCGGTCGGGTTCACCGGGTCGCGTTCGGGCGGCCTTGCGCTGATGCGGATCGCGGCGGCGCGCGCCGAGCCGATCCCGGTCTATGCCGAAATGAGTGCGGTGAATCCGGTGCTGTTATTGCCTGCTATGCTGGCGAGCGAGGCGGAGCTTTTGGGCAAGGCTTTTGTCGGTTCGCTGACAATGGGGGCAGGGCAATTCTGTACTAACCCCGGCCTGTTGCTCGCTATTGATGGACCGGACGTCGACCGTTTCATCGCTGCTGCAACTGATGCCCTGGCGCAGAGCGACGCGATAACGATGCTGACACCGTCGATTCATGAGGCCTATTGCACCGGTGTCGAGGCGCTGGCGTCGCAATCCGGAGTACGCCTGCTGGCGCGCGGTCGCGTAGGCGAGGGTCCGAACCGCGGACAGGCGGCCCTTTTCGAAACCAGTGCTGCCGACTTCATGGCCAATCCGGCTTTGGGCCACGAGATTTTCGGTTCCTGTTCCCTTCTGGTGCGCTGTGCCGATGCGGAAGAGCTGAGGCAGGTTCTGGCCGGCCTGGAAGGGCAATTGACGGCGACGCTTCACATGACGACCGAAGATGAACCTCTGGCCGGGGCGCTCATGCCGCTGCTGGTCCGCAAGGTCGGCAGGATATTGGCCAATGGCTGGCCGACCGGCGTCGAAGTATGCCATGCCATGGTGCATGGCGGGCCGTTCCCGGCAACGACGGATGGACGCAGCACATCGGTCGGCACAATGGCGATAGAACGCTTTCTGAGGCCAGTTTGTTTTCAGGACATTGCCGACGGACTGCTGCCGGCCGCGATACGGCGCGATAACCCATTGGGCCTGCCCCGGCGGATCGATGGCATCCGGCAATAGGCGAAGCCATGGTCTCCCGCTCTGTCGAACGGAGCGGGAGGTAAGGGGGGGAGCGGCCCTTATTCTTTCAGGGAAGAGTGATACAGCAGGCTGGTGTCGGCAAGATCAGGTGTTTCCGTCGCCGAGACATGGTTGAGCGCGATGACCCACTTTTCGCCGATTTTGCGCATCAGGCGGGTGTTGATGCCATATTGTGGGGTTTCGGCCCGATCGAGATGGAAGCGGCTGATAAGCTGGGCCGCATCCGGCGCCAGCATTTCAATGCGGATGTCATAGAAATGGAGCGTTCCGCGTCGTTCGTCGGAGCCACCATAATCGCGAATATAATGATCCAGCGTGCCCTGCCAATCGGCCTGAAAACGTCCGCGCGATATAAAGATGACATCGGGGTTCTGAAAACCCTGCATATAGCCCGGGAAATCGCCTCGGTTCCAGGCGGCTTCCATAGACCGGATGACTTTGCGGATTGCGGTCTCTTCCTGTTGTGACGCCACCGGAGGCGTAAGAGGACGAGCCAGCCCCGCTGATGACGGCAGCGCCGTCATCAGCAGGACCAGCGACGCCACGACCCGGTCAGGACGCATTGGCCTGCCTGGCTTTTTCCTTCGCGATGAAAGCGCGCATCTCGTTTTCCAGTGTCGGCAACGGAACAGAACCGAGAGTGAGCAACGTGTCATGGAATGTCCGTTGATCGAACTTGCTGCCCAGTTCCGCCTGTGCTTCGGCGCGCAGCTTGCGGATCGATATTTCTCCCAGCTTGTAAGCTAGTGCCTGACCCGGCCAGGCGATATAGCGATCGACCTCGTTTGCGATATCGCGCGGAGCGAGCGCGGTATGAGCGGTCAGATAGTCGATGGCCTGTTGTCGCGACCAGCCCATGGCATGGATGCCGGTATCGATGACGAGGCGAACGGCTCGCCACATTTCGAAGGTTTCCTGCCCGAACACCTCATAAGGGGATTCATAGATGCCCAGTTCATTGCCGAGCCATTCGGTATAAAGCGCCCAGCCTTCGCCATAGCCGGAGAAATAGGTCGTCTGACGGAAGGGTGGGCGTTTTGGCGCCTCCAGCGCATAAGCTGCCTGAAAGCTGTGACCGGGATTGCACTCGTGCAATGTCAGGGCCGGAATGGAATACAGCGGCCGTTGCGGCAGGTCGTAGGTGTTCATCAGGCAGCTTTCGAGCCCGCCGCGGCCGGACGTGTAGATAGGGGCAAGTTCATCCGGTACAGGCAGGATCGTGAAGCGATATCGCGGCAGCAGATTGAAGGTATCCTTGAGCTTGCCGTCCATCTTCTTCGCAACATAGGCCGAGAGCGAAAGCAGTTCCTTCGGCGTTTTCGCGTAGAATTGCGGGTCGGTCCGCAGGAAGGTCAGAAACTCCGCGAAACTGCCCTGAAAACCCGCATCCTGCATCGTCTTCTTCATGTCGGAGTCGATCCGGGCGACTTCCTTGAGGCCGATGTCATGGATTTGCTGCGGAGTGAGGTTCAGCGTCGTGTGGCGACGAATCATGTCCTGATAAAAGGCCTTGCCGTCGGGCAGAGAATAGGCGGCGATGTTCTTATTCGCCCCGGGCAGATATTCGGTCCGCATGAATTTCAGCAAATCGGCATAAGCGGGTGCCAGCGTGTCGTGGATGATGGCCCGCGCTTCCGCCTGCAGTGCTGCACGGTCGGCCTGCGGAACGGAAGAGGGCATGTTGGCGAAAGCGGTGTAGAAGGGGTTGTCTGTCCCGGTGGCGGTGAATGGTTCTATCGTCGTATCGCGCCCTTCCAGCGAAACGCGGGGCACCGTATAACCCCGTTTCAGTCCACGGCGCATATTCGCGATGTTTTCGGCAAAGAAACGAGGAATATCGCGCATCCGACCGAGATAGCGGCGATAATCCTCTACCTTTGAAAAAGGGGTGCGAGGGTTGAGGCCAGCCCAGAAGAAGGTGTCGCTGTTCAGCGGGGCCTCATAGGTCTTGTATTTGATTTCCGTGATTTGCTGCCACAACCAGGTACGGAAGACCGCTGCGTTGATCTGCTCTTCATGTGAAAGCTGGTCGGCGGGAATGGCATCGATTTTTTTGAGCGCGGCGGCCCAATAGTCATAGCGGCGCTGCTGGCTTTCCGGCGTGACGCTGGGAAGGTGATCATCGGCTCCGCCGCGCGGAGCATCAGGCGTTTGCGGCAGACGCGCCATTTCTTTCATCCGCCAGGGCCACTCGGCCTCATATATTGCCTTGAGTTGCAGATCTGCCGTGCTGGGGGCGGGGGGAGAGACGGTCGCGGAGGAGGAACTGGTTTGCGCCATCGCCACCATTGGAACCATTTCGGCCGTCATGGTCATAGAGAGGGCGAGCAGAAATCCGAAACGATGGTGCATTATCTTCTCCTGTCCAAATAGTGCATCAAGCCCGGTGGGGCGAATGGTAAAGCCTTATGTGCCGGGTGACCGGCGCAGAGGCGGGGAGCTTGTCTGTCCGCCATTACGAGGCGGAAGGGGTGAAGGGACGCCGGTCGGGAAAGGCGCTGTCAGGAAGGCTGGCATTGCGTGACTCCCGCCGGAATGCGTTCCACAGACCGTGGCTGGTTGCGGTTATTTAATATATGTTATACGATTATTCCAGTGGTTCAAGCGCAATCGACGAATGACTGTGGATGCGATTGTTCGCCATTCTGAAACAAGAGGACAAGCAAAGGAAATATGCCGGATCAGCAAAAGGATGCGACGGTCCATCTCAGTCTTGATGAGGTTCGGGATCTCGCTCATGCCATTTTGACGCGCGAGGGGTTGGGGGCGGATCATATCGGTCCGGTCGCCGAGACCATTGTGGCAGGGGAACGCGACGCCTGTGCGTCGCATGGCGTTTATCGGCTCACCAACTGTATCCGCACGCTACGAAGCGGCAAGGTGAATCCGCAGGCGCATCCGGTGGTGCGCCCATCGGCTTCGGCCGTGGTGCGGATCGATGCCGATGGCGGCTTTGCCCAGCGAGCCTTTGATCTGGGACTGCCCCTGCTGATCGAGAAGGCGCGAACCCATGGCATCGGCTTGCTCGCGATCAATCATTGCGTTCATTTTGCCGCGCTCTGGCCGGAGGTCGAAGCGGTCGTCGCCCATGGTCTTGTTGCGCTGGCCTGCACGCCCAGCCATGCCTGGGTAGCACCGGCAGGAGGCACGGCACCGCTGTTCGGTACCAACCCCATCGCTTTTGGCTGGCCCCGGCCGGAAGGAGATCCGTTCATATTCGATTTTGCCACCAGCGCGGTGGCGCGAGGGGAGATCGAATTACATCGCCGGACAGGAAAAGCCATTCCCGAAGGCTGGACCATTGATGCCGACGGTAATCCCACAACCGATCCTGAAGCCGGGCTGTCCGGAGCATTGCTGACTTTTGGCGGGCACAAGGGTTCGGCTCTGTCGGCGATGGTCGAACTGATCGCCGGGCCGTTAATCGGTGACATGACCAGCGCGGAGTCGTTGGCTCATGACGACGGTGCGCTGGCTTCCCCTTATGGCGGCGAACTGGTGATTGCGATCGATCCGGAAGGCATTTTGGGGGATGCTGCGGCCGGCCATGTCGCCCGGGCGGAGGCCCTGTTTACGGCGATCCGGGCTCAGGGCGCGCGTCTGCCTTCCGAGCGCCGGTTTGCCGCGCGTCGGCATACGCCGCAAACCGGCGTCGACATACCGCGCGCCTTATATGAGGAACTTGCGGCGTTCGCCTGATTTTCGCTCAGGTGAAGGGCTGATCGATCGAGGGCGACGGCTTGGTGAACCAAGCCGCGCCTGTTTCCGTCACATGGAAATGATCTTCCAGCCGAATACCGAACCGGTCGGGAATGACGATCATCGGTTCGTTGGAAAAACACATGCCCGGTTCGAGTGGGGTATCGTCGCCACGGACCAGATAGGGGGCTTCATGGATCGACAGGCCGATGCCATGGCCGGTGCGGTGCGGCAGGCCCGGCAGGCGATAATCGGGACCAAGCCCTCCTTTTTCGAGCACTTCCCGTGCGGCGGCATCGATCGCGCTACACGGAACACCGGGGCGGGCGGCATTGAAGGCGGCCAATTGAGCGGCTTGTTCCAATTCCCAGATGCAACGTTGTTCCGCGTCGGCCTCGCCGAATACATAGCTGCGTGTGATGTCGGAATTATAGCCCTGCACGGTGCAGCCGGTGTCGATCAGCACCATGTCGCTTTCCTTTAGAACGCCGACACCGGGCAAGCCGTGAGGAAAGGCCGTCGCCCGGCCGAACAGTACGATGCAGAAGCTGTTTCCGGCGGCCCCCAATGCGCGGTGGGCCGCTTCTATGAAACGATAGACCTCGGTGGTAGTGATGCCGGGGCGCAATATCCGGGCCGTTCGGCGCTGGACCTCCAGCGTCATTGCCTTGGCCTGCTGCATCAACGCGAGTTCGGCGGAACTTTTCGTGCGGCGACACCTGTCGATGGCAGGCGATCCGTCGATCAGTCGCATGGCGGGGGAAGCATGGCGTATCCGTTCGACGAAGTGAAAGCTCATCGTCGGATCGACAGCCAGTGTGGTAACCGCTTCATCAGTGAGGGCCGAAGCGAGCAGTTTTTCCGGGCATTCATCCTCTTCCCACAGGCGGATATCGCCGGGAACTTTCTGATCCGCCTCGAAACTCCCCAGTTCGAAACGAGGGCAGATGTAGATGGGATCGCCTGTTACCGGCACCAGCATCGCGACCATTCGTTCTGTTGCGCCCCAGGGAACGCCGGAAAAATAGAAGAGGCTCTGGCCTGCCCCGATCAGCATCGCCTGCGCTCCGGACTCGGCAGTCAGGGAACGAAGCTTGTCCAGCCGGGTCGCATATTCCTCTGAGCCGATAGCGGGTGCGCAATTGGCCCAGGGGTGAAGCTGGGCGAGTTCGGTTGCGGCGTCAGAGCCGCCGATCATCTGTGTCATGAGAGTTTCCCGGGGAAAATAATATGCATCATATGAAACGAGTAAGCGACAGGGCGGAAGAGGGGAGCGTATCCTTCAGTAGCATGGACATCATCTCGCCGGTGACTGCCGCAAGCGTGAGGCCGAGATGCTGGTGCCCGAAGGCATAGAACAGATTATGCGCGCGGTCACTTTTGCCGATGGCCGGCAGATAGTCCGGCAAGGTGGGGCGTGACCCATACCAGGGTTTGGCATCCTCTTCGATCGGTAGCCCAAGATCCCGGACATGGTGGTGCAGGCGTCCCCATTTGGACGGGTCAGGAGCGGCGCCGGGCCTGCTGAACTCAACGAAGCTGGCCGCGCGTAACCCAGTAAGGAAACGGGTGACGATCATGGAACGGTCTTCGAATACCACCGGTGGCATATCTTCTGGCCAGCGATCCGAATTGATCGGAGATTCTATATGGTAACCGCGTTCGTCGATGATGGGCACATGGTGGCCGAGGGGACGCAGCAAGTCGCCGGAGCGTGCGCCGGCGGCGACGATGATAGTGTCTGCTTCGATGGGTGTGCCATCGCTCAGCCGGGCGCGGGCCTTTCCGTGGTCGATGTCGAGCTTGCGGATTCGGCCTTGCCGGATAGTGCCACCAAGCTGCAGCAGAGCAGTACGTAGCTTGTCGGCCAGCGCGCCGAGATCAGTAATCTGGCCGCTGCCTTCGCAGAACAGTGCGTCGGCGACGCAGTTTTTCGTCAGGGAGGAGAGGTGTTTCAGTTCGTTCGGTCGGGCATTCCGCATGTGGGCTGTACCGCAATCTGCACTCAGCCACGCTTCACGTCCTTTGGCAGCGCTATGTTCCGACTCCCATATTATATAATGTCCGGAAGGACGGAGCAGATGGGCGGTGCCGGTATCGCGCGTGAGTCTTTCCCATGCAGGCATGGCTTCCGCTAGCAGGTTCTTCAGCACGGCCTTGCCTTGCTCGAACCGTACGGGCCGTGCGGCGCTCAGCAATCGCAATGAAAAAGGCAGCCAGTGCGGCAGGCTCCCGATGGGCAGGGAGAGGGCTCCGCCGCGCCAGTAGAGGCGGCGCGGAAAGGATCGGATCGTCGCTCTTGAGGCGAGGGGCGCTACCTGTTCGGTGGCGATGTGCCCGGCATTGCCCCAGGATGCGCCGCGAGGCGCAATGTCGGGGTCTATCAGGCATGTGGAACGACCGTCACGCGCGAGTGAACAAGCTGTGGCGAGGCCGATCAGGCCGCCGCCGATTACCAACGTTGAAGGGGGCACCGGGTTTTCTCTCTTGGCTATTGATAAAATATATAGTATACGACCTTCAGTTTCAATGGAGGTATATGTGAATTCTGCAGCGTTGACGTGGAAGGGTGTCTATCCGGCCGCCACTACTCAATTTACCGTGGATCTGGAGGTTGATATCGATGCGACACAGCGCGTGCTCGATAACCTGATCAATGATGGTGTGGACGGGCTGGTCGTTCTCGGTACCTGCGGCGAGAATAATTCGCTCGAGCCCGAGGAAAAGCGCGCTGTTCTGACCGCTGCGGCTGAAGTCATCAACGGTCGCGTTCCCTGGCTGGCCGGGGTGTCCGAACTGACCACGTCGCGTGCGGTTGCCTATGCTAAGGATGCGGAGAAAATCGGTGCGACCGCGCTGCTTACGCTGCCGGCCATGGTCTATGTGCCGACCGTTGACGAGCTATGCTCCCATTTTGAGGCGGTGGCGCAGGCGACCGGCCTGCCGGTCATGCTTTACAATAACCCGCCGGCCTATCGGGTAAATATCGGGATCGAAGCGCTGGAGCGCCTGTCGGCCATAGAGAATATCGTTTCGGTCAAGGAAAGCGCGCCGGACCCGCGCCGCTTCACCGATATTCTGAATGCGTTTGGGGATCGCTATATTCTGATGGCAGGTCTGGACGATGTGGCGCTGGAAGGCCTCATTCTTGGCGCCAGTGGCTGGATATCCGGCCTGACAAGTGCTTTTCCGCGCGAATCCGTGGCGCTTGTCGCGGCCATCGACCGGGGAGATATGGAGGAAGCGCTGCGGATCTATCGCTGGTTCATGCCGCTGCTGCACCTCGACGCGGAACATGATCTCGTCCAGTCGATCAAGCTGGCGGAACAGATTATGGGCCGTGGTTCGGAGCGGGTCCGTTTGCCGCGCAAGCCGTTGGCAGGAAAACGGCGGGAGGATGTGGTCGCATGGGTCGAAAAATGCGCAGCTACGCAACCAAGCCTCGTGGCCGCTGGCTGACCGGCCGGAGATGCGGCACAGCTTTTTCTGCATAGACGGGCACACGGCCGGCAACCCCGTGCGCCTCGTCGCCGGTGGCGCCCCCTTGCTGAAGGGGGTGTCCATGGCAGAGCGCAGGCTCGATTTCCTTAATCGGTTCGACTGGATACGAACGGGATTATGTTTCGAGCCGCGTGGTCATGACATGATGTCGGGCGGTTTTCTGTATCCGCCGGTTTCGTCCGATGCGGATGTTGCGATATTGTTTATCGAAACCAGCGGTTGCCTTCCCATGTGTGGTCACGGGACGATCGGTCTGGTGACTTTCGGCCTCGAAAACGGGCTGATTACGCCGTCTGTTCCCGGACAATTGCGTATCGATGTCCCGGCAGGATCGATCGACATCAACTACACGGTTGCGGCGCAGCGGGTCACCAGCGTGAAAATCCGCAATGTTCCGGCTTTCGTGGCGATGACCGACATAGAGATTGATGTGCCCGGTTTCGGCCCTTTGACGATCGATATTGCCTATGGCGGCAATTTCTATGCGATTATTGAGCCGCAAGGAGCTTATGCCGGACTTGATGGGATGGATGCTTCGCGGATCGTCGAACTCAGCCGGACCATCCGGACCCTTTTGCGCGACAAGGTGGAGCCGGTTCATCCTCTGGAACCCAGCATAAAAGGGGTAACCCATGTGCTGTGGGCGGACAAACCGAAAAGCATGGATGCGGATGGACGCAATGCCGTCTTCTATGGCGAAAAGGCGATCGATCGCAGTCCATGCGGAACCGGAACTTCTGCACGAATGGCACATCTGCATGCGAAGGGCCGTCTGTCCGTTGGTGATCGCTTCGTTCATGAAAGCTATATTTGTAGCCGGTTTATCGGACGAGTGGAGGCCGAGACGGTGGTTGGCGGCAAGCCGGCCATCATTCCGAGCATCGAGGGCAGTGCCATTGCCACCGGGCACAACATGATCTGGATCGACCGGGAAGACCCGTTCTGGGCCGGTTTTACCGTAACATAAAATCGTCCGGCGACACGAAATTATGTTTCCACAAAATATGGCAATGCTTCTATTGGTAAAGAATGAGCCTGATAATACGAAACCTCTCAGACCAGCTTGTCGACCTCGTGCGCGAGCGGGTTCTTTCCGGCCGTGTTCCCGCAGACAAGGCGATCCGTCAGGATTCTCTTGCCGCCGAACTGGGCATTTCGAAAATTCCGTTGCGCGAGGCGCTGTTCCGGCTGGAGCAGGAGGGCTTGGTTCAACTGCAGGCGAACCGTGGGTTTTTCGTGCGTCCGCTCAGCAGGGCCGAAGCGGAAGAAGTTTATGCACTGCGTATGAAGCTGGAACCGGACGTCATGGCGCTGGCCGCCCAAAGGGCCACGGAAGAGGAGCAGGCGGCGGCGAAGGCCGTGTTCGCTACCCTTTATCAGGCGACCGACGAGGGCGGCGATGGGGTTGGGGCGTTCAACCGGGCGTTCCATATCGCGTTGATGTCGCCGAGCGGATTGAATCTGACGGTCGATATATTGAAGCGTCTTCATATTTTGTCGGAACGCTATGTCCGCAAGCATCTCGAGCCGCTTGGGCGCGACGAGCGGGCGAACGAAGAGCACCGCCAGATGCTCGAGGCCTGGCTCGCGCGCGATGCGGACGGAATTCGCGCGTTGACCGAACAACATGTCAAATCAACATTGGACGACCTCACGCATCAGCTCGACGCGGGCGGATAGGGGGCTGGCAACTCCGCCGGAAAGTCCAAAAACCTAAAAAGGGAGATTTCCGGTGAGTTCAATGATTTGGGGACCGATCAAACCGATCGGGGCCGGAGAACATGGGCGTCGTTTGCGCCCGACCCTTTCATGGCCGCATCTGATCGCACTGGGGGTAGGCGCGATTGTCGGCACGGGTATTTACACGCTGACAGGTGTTGGCGCGGACAGGGCCGGGCCGGCGGTTATTCTGGCCTTTGCCATCGCAGGGGCGGTCTGTGCTTGCGCGGCGCTGGCCTATGCGGAACTCGCCACATTGATCCCGACTGCGGGTAGTGCCTATACCTACACCTATTCCGTGCTGGGCGAAACGCTGGGCTGGATTGTGGGCTGGAGCCTCATTCTCGAATATTCGCTGGCGTGCAGTACGGTCGCGGTCGGATGGTCCGGCTATCTCGTTGGATGGATGCAGTCGGCGGGTATAGTTCTGCCCGAAATATTGTTGTCCGGGCCGCATGATGGTGGGATCGTCAACCTGCCGGCCGTGATGGTGGCTCTGGCGATTGCCGGGCTTTTGATCGCTGGAACCCGGGAAAGTGCTACCTTCAATATCATTCTGGTCATCATCAAGCTGATGGCTCTTACGGCCTTCGTGCTGATCGCCTTGCCTGCGTTTCAGCCTGAAAATATGACCCCGTTCATGCCCTATGGTTTCGCCAGCCATGTCGAAGGCGGTTCGACGCGTGGTGTCATGGCGGCGGCGGCCATCGTCTTTTTCGCTTTTTATGGCTTTGATGCGGTGGCGACGTCCGCAGAGGAAGCCCGCAATCCGGGACGCGATCTGACCATTGGGATTGTTGGATCGATGGCGGCCTGTACGCTTATCTATATAGCAGTTGCGGTTTCGGCGGTCGGCGCGGTCGATTTTCGCGCGCTGGCCGGGTCGTCGGAGCCGCTGGCGCTCGTACTGCGCACTCTGGACCATCCGCTGGCCGCCTGGGCGATTGCGATGGCGGCGCTGGTTGCCTTGCCCTCGGTCATTCTCGTGATGATGTATGGACAGAGCCGTATTTTCTTTGTGATGGCGCGTGACGGTCTGTTGCCCCGGGCGCTGAGCGAGGTATCGCCGCGCACCGGTTCCCCGGTAAAGATCACCGCCATCACCGGCGTTTTCGTGGCGCTGGTTGCCGGTTTTTTCCGTCTCGACGAAATTGCAGAGCTTGCCAATGCGGGGACGCTCATCGCGTTCATTTCGGTTGCCGTGTGCATGATGGTGTTGCGTAAGCGGGCGCCCGATCTGAAGCGTGTGTTTTCCTGTCCAAAGCCCTATTTCGTCGGGAGCCTGGCTGTGCTCGGTTGCCTGTATTTGCTCTTCAGCCTGCCTTCAGCGACGCTCGAGCGGTTCGCCCTCTGGAATGTCGCGGGACTGGCCTTTTATTTCCTCTACGGACGGTCGCGCAGTCAGCTTTCCGTTACGGGGCAGGCTGCCAGCGAGGAAGGCGTGCCGGATGATGAGGAAGTGTTACCGCATCAGTAAGGCCTTCCTCTGTTTTTCTGATAAAGAAAGGCCCCCGGACCATGATCCGGGGGCCTTTTTCACGCTATGGCGGGGAGACGTCAATCTTGCGTCCTGCGGAGCAGATTGACGAGTTCCTCCCGCCAGAATTTCGCCCATGTATGGGTGCCGTGCCCCTGTGTGCTTTTATCTTCGGGGATGAGGATATAGCGCACGGTCGGGAGGCGTTTTGCCGCGGTTTCGGCTATTTTGAGCCCGGGAGGATTGATGAAATCGTCGGCGGAGTTGATCCATGTCATCGGCACGCGAATATGGTCGAGCCCGGGCCATGGATTATAATTACGAGATGAATCAAAGTAATAGAGATAGTTGTTGGCATCGAGTGTCGGAATTGTGGTTTCGATCGTTTCCTTGAGATAGGCTTCGGCTGCCTGTCGCGTGGGATAGCGGTCCTGCAGATAGGCCGGGGCGGTTCCGGCGATCATCCCGAGATAGGCTGCCCCACGTAATCCATGAAGCGGCTGGGTGGTATAGTTGCCGTTGTCCCAGACCGGGTCGGTGCGGATCATGTCCATCGCTGCCTGACGCCACATGCGGTTGCGGCCGGCTATTTCGACCGGCTGGCAGGCCATCGGCATGGCGGCGCGGGCAAAGTCGGGATGTTTTTCCGCCCATACGAAAATATGCATGCAGCCCATTGAGGTGCCGAAGGCGAGGCGCAGCTTTTCAATGCCCAGACCTTCCCGCAGCAAGCGGTGCTGCAATTTCACCATATCGTCATAATCATATCGCGGGAAAGCCATGCGCAGCCCGTCGCTCGGCTTTGACGAGCCGCCATGGCCGATATTATCGGGAAGTATGATGAAGTAGCGGGCGGGATCGAGCGGGGCGCCGGGGGCCATGAGTTCGGTGAAGCGCGGGCGTAGAAATTGCGCGCCAGTGCCGCCTGTGCCGTGCAGGATCAGGACCGCATTATCAATTTTGCCCGAGGCATCGCGATGCGGTGTTCCGATGACCCGATAGTGCATCCGGACTTCCGGAAGCTTTTCGCCGCTGTGGAAGGTGACGTCCCGAACGATATAATCCGCTTCGCGTACCTGACCGATGTCGAATTCAGAGGTAGCGGCCGGTGAGGCCGCCAGGGCGGCGGTGGCAGGCGTGAGAGCCAGCAGGGCACAGGGGAAGAGGGTATTAGTGAGGGCGCGCCGGAACGATCGCCGATTCGATGCAGATTTTTTCTGCGGATATTCGAGATGAAACAACATTTTTCCTGTCCTCATGGCAATGGTCCTGTTCTCGCTCATACTTCCGCAATCGCCATTTATTGGCGCTTTCCGTCTGTCGGAAACGGATATCGTGACTGCATAAAGATCCGTTGCAAAGTATACGATATTCTATATATTATTTTGAAATAGCCAAGGGGAGTGGCAGGCCCGGCACCATAGGAAGTGCGCTAACCCGTACGATAGCGGAACCTGTCTTTTTCCCGAAGGGAGACGTGCAAGGCCAGGGCCGCGCCTCTCCATCACCGGGCGGCTTCTGTCGCTGGTGGGCGAATTCATCCGATTTGTGAAGGAGATGGTTGATGAGTGCGGGAAAAGACAGGCGACATAGTTGGGCAGGGGTGATGGGTGTTGCATTGGGTGCTGCGCTGCTCTCTGCCACGGGCCTGTCGTCATCGGCCGCTTCCGCCCAGAAACAGATCTCAGCAGGGAGCGTCATTCCTGCCCGCACTGAAGGGGAAGGACCTTTCCGCCGGCTTGTCCTGCGCAATGCAGTCATGGTCGACGGTACGGGTGCACCGGCTCAGGGGCCGGTCGATATCGTCATCATCAACGATCGTATCGCAGAAATCCGCACTATAGGGGCGCCGAATGCCATTGATCCGTCCCGACGTGCGGCATCCGGCGACCATGAGGTCGATCTGACCGGCTATTATCTGTTGCCGGGTTTCGTCGATGCGCATGCCCATCTTCATGATCTGGATGACGGGCAAGGCGTGCCGTCCGACTATATTCTGAAACTCTGGTTGTCGCATGGCATTACCACCATGCGCGAACTGGGAAGCGGGCGTCCGATCGAATGGCTGGCCGCCATCAAGGCGCGCAGCGCTCGCAATGAGATCGTGGCGCCGCGTATTGACATCTATCCCTTTTTCCAGGCGATTACCTCGCCGGTGCCCAATACGCCGGAGGCGGCCCGCGCGGCGATGCGCGATGCGAAGAAGCGCGGTGCGGACGGGGTGAAATTCATCAACTATGTACCCGAAGACGTGCTTTGGGCCGCGCTGGACGAAGCGAAGAAGATCGGGCTGCGCACCACCATGCACCATTCGCAGCAAAGCGTGGCCTTCGCCAATGCGCTGACCACGTCGGAGCACGGATTGCAGTCGATGGAGCATTGGTATGGCCTGCCCGAGGCCATGTTTACCGACAAGAAGGTGCAAAGCTGGCCGACGGATTTCATCAATAATGATGAGCAGATGCGCTTTGCCGAGGCAGGGCGTTTGTGGGCGCAGACCGCGAAACCCGGATCGGATAAGTGGAATGAGGTGATGGATGTGCTGATCGGGCGGGACTTTACCCTCGATCCGACCTTCACCGCCTATCTGACCGGTCGCGATTTCATGCGGATGAGCCGGGCGGCGTGGCACGCCGATTACACCATGCCTGCGCTGTGGGATTTTTACCGCCCCAGCCGGGTCCACCACGGGTCTTTCTGGTTCGACTGGACGACCGAAGATGAAATGGCGTGGAAAGAAAATTATCGCCTCTGGATGCGCTTCGTCAACGATTACAAGAATCGGGGTGGCCGTGTCACCGTGGGCAGCGATTCCGGGTACATCTATAATCTTTATGGCTTCGGCTATATTCAGGAAATGGAGTTGCTGCGCGAGGCGGGTTTCTCCCCGCTGGAAGTAATCCATGCGGCGACTGAAGCCGGCGCGGAAGCCCTTGGTCATGCGGATGATGTCGGGACCATCCGTGTCGGCAAGAAGGCCGATCTGGTCGCGGTAAAGGGTAATCCTATCGCCAATCTGCGCCTGCTGTTCGGAACGGGTTCGCTGCGCCTCAACGATGACACCGGAAAGGCCGAGCAGGTCGGCGGCATTCATTACACGATCAAGGATGGCATCATCTACGATGCGCGAGCCTTGCGGACCGAAATCCGTGACATGGTGGCGAAAGCCAAGGCAGCGGCGGGCCTGCCTCTGGGCGAAATGCCGATTGCCGAAGTCGATCTGGTGAAATGAGGGAAAAGGGGGCATTTTGTGATGGAAGATAAAAAGATGCGCCGCCTCATGGCATGGGCCGGGGTTCTGACAATGGTGCCTTTGATGTCTGCCGGGGCGGCTGCTCAGCCGCTTGTTGCGGAGAAGGGGGCCTCGCAGTCGGCGGATGAACGGCTGAAAGCGTTGTACGAAGCCGAATGGGCATGGCGCACTCAGGAGTTCGGCAGCGCCGACCGGTCCGCCAATGATCGCATGCCGCATGTCGATGCCGCTTCCCAGCAACGGCGCCTTGCCTATTGGGACAAGGTGCTGGCGACGCTCGACGCTATTCCCGTGGATAGGCTGTCGCCGAAGGAACAGGTTAACGCGGCCGTGTTTCGTACCATGGTCGAGGCGGATGCGAATGACATCCGGTTCAGAACTTATGAAATGCCGATGAGTTTCTGGACATGGCTGGCCCCGCGCACGGGCTTTCGCACCTTGGTCGAATATCAGCAGTATCTGAAGAGGCTGCGCGACATGCCGCGCTATGTCGAAGAGCAGATGACCAATATGCGGGCCGGGCTGGCGCGTGGTTTCACCCCTGCGCGGGTGGCCATTGCAGGGCGCGAACTGACTATTGAACCGCTCGCGGCCGTCGATCCCGAGAAAAATCCGTTCTTTGCGCCTTTTGCTGCTCTGCCTTCCAGTCTGTCCGATGCGGAAGGAAGGCGTCTGCAAGACGAGGCGCGCACTATTCTCTCGCAACAGGTGGCGCCGGCATTTGCCCGGCTGCACGCTTTTGTACGCGATGTTTATATTCCCGGCGCGCGCACGACCACAGCGGCATCGGATCTGCCTGATGGAAAAGCACTATATCAGGCAAAAATCCGCGAATATACGACGCTGAACCTGACTCCGGAGGAAATCCATCGGATCGGTCTGGCCGAAGTGGCGCGGATCGACGCGGATATGCGCGCGACCATGAAACAGGCGGGCTGGACAGGCGATTTCCAGGGCTTTTTGAAGTTTCTCAAGAGCGATCCGCAATTTTACGCGAAGACGCCCTATGAACTCATGGCGAAGTCTGCCTATGTCGCCAATATCATCAACGGCCGGTTGAAGGAGAATTTCGACCTTCTGCCGAGATACCGTTTCACCATCCGGCCGACACCGGCGGCGATCGCCCCCTTTGCGACCGGGGGAAATGGTGGGCTCGAAAGCTGCCTGATGAACACCTATAACCTGCCGGCAAGGCCGCTCTATACCATTCCGCCGCTGACCGCGCATGAATGCGCGCCGGGACACAGCTTTCAGGCGGCGCTGGCGCTGGAAGGGCCGGATCGACCGGATTTCCGAAAGCATATTTATTTTTCCGGCTATGGTGAGGGGTGGGGGCTGTATACCGAATGGCTCGGTACGGAGATGGGGATCTACCAGACCCCTTATGAGGAGTTCGGGCGGGAAACCTATGAAATGTGGCGCGCCGCGCGGCTGGTCGTCGATACCGGGCTGCATCATATGGGCTGGTCGCGGCAGCAGGCGCTCGATTATCTCGCATCCCATACCGCGCTTTCCGATCATGAAGTGCGGATCGAGGTGGATCGGTACATCATCGATTTCGGACAGGCCGTGTCCTACAAACTTGGAGAGTTGCTGATCCGTCGCAAGCGGGCCGAGGCCGAGGCGGCTTTGGGCGCCCAGTTCGACCGGCGCTGGTTTCATGATCTCATTCTGGGTCTGGGGGCGGTGCCGCTCTCGACGCTGGAAACCCAGATTGATCTATGGATTGCCGGCGGCGGCAAGAATCCAAACGCTTGATCATCGACGGCAATCGCCGTGAAGCGCAACCATCCTCCATTGTCGTGCGGGGTATCCGGCCCTAGATAGGGGACATGGCCGAAATCCCGATCACTGAAATGAGTGAGCGCACGCGCGACATATTCCGCCTCGTGGTCGAGAATTATCTCGGCACCGGGGCACCGGTCGGGTCGCGTACGATCAGCCAGTTGCCGGGCCTTAACCTCTCCTCCGCCTCGATCCGGAATGTGATGCAGGAACTGGAGGAGATGGGGCTGCTGGCGGCCCCCCATGTTTCGGCGGGGCGGATGCCGACCGAATATGGTCTGCGTATTTTCGTTGACGGAATGATGCAGGTTGCCGAGCCTTCGGAGGACGAGCGCCGGGCGATTGAATCGCGGGTGACGGAAAACGGCCCGATCGAAAATGCGCTGGCGGCCGCGAGCGCGGCTTTGTCGGGCCTTTCTGCTTGTGCCGGCATGGTTCTGGTGCCGCGACAGGATGTGGTGTTGCGGCAGTTCAGCTTCGTGCCGCTGGGGCAGGGGACCGGTCCGGCGCAGGCGCTGGCGGTCCTTGTCGGTGCCGATAACAGCGTGGAAAATCGCATCGTCGATTTGCCGCCCGGTATTGCTCCCTCGGCATTGGTCGAGGCAGGCAATTATATTTCCTCCAGATTGTCTGGGCTGACCTTGCGGGATGCGCAGAAGCGCCTGATGCAGGAGCTGGATCGTGACCGGCGTGCGCTCGACGATGCCGCGCGCAGTCTGGTCGAGCGAGGCCTTGCGAGCTGGACCAATGATGCCGCGGATCGGCCGGTATTGATCGTGCGCGGCCAGTCGAACCTGATCGACGAACATGCGTCGGCCGATCTGGAACGGGTGCGGCAATTGCTGGACGATCTGGAAGGCAAACAGGAAATTTCGCGGTTGATGGAAGGGGCGTTGGCCGCCTCTGCGACCAAAATCTTCATCGGTTCGGAAAACAAGCTCTTTTCCCTGTCCGGTTCTTCGGTCATAGCCGCGCCCTATCGCAATGGAGACGGGCGCGTGGTCGGAGTGGTCGGCGTGATCGGCCCGACCCGCTTGAACTATGCGCGCGTGATCCCCATGGTGGACTTTACCGCACAAACACTTTCGAGATTGATGAGATGAGTGACGAAAAAATGAAGATGGAATCCCCGATGGAGGACGAGAAAGTGGCTGCTTCCGAAACATTTGAGGATAACAGCGCCGATGATGCGGTATCGCATCTCGATGCGAAGCTGGGCGCGCTGGAACAGGAACTGGAAACCGCGCGGCAGGATATTCTCTATGCCCATGCGGAAACCCAGAATGTGCGCCGTCGGATGGAAAAGGAATTGTCGGATGCCCGCGCCTATGCGGCGACTTCCTTCGCGCGCGACATATTGTCTGTTGCCGATAATCTCGGCCGGGCACTGGCGGCGATCCCGGCGGACCTGCGGGAGGATGAGAAGTTCAAGGGGCTCGTGACCGGTCTGGAGGCGACGGGCCGGGAGCTGGAAAATATTTTCGGCCGTCATGGTATCGAGAAGATCGAGGCCATGGGGCAGCCGCTGGATCCCAATCTGCATCAGGCGATGATGGAACTGCCGAGCGATGGTGAGCCGGGCATCATTGTACAGGAAATGCAGGCGGGATATCGTATCAAGGATCGGCTGCTGCGCCCGGCGCTGGTGGGCGTTTCCAAAAAGCCGGATTGAACGGAAGGCGAGAGGAAAGAGAAAGCAGTTTTTCTCCCGATCCTGCGATGATCGACAAAAGGGGCGGCACCGTTTGCGGTGGCCGCCCCTTTTCCGTTTCAGGTGGATAGCATTAAAATATATCTTAACTCTTGACGTGGCGCTTTTAAGATATATCTAGATACATCATGAAACATTCTAAGGAAAATATGATGAGACATGGATTTCAGGCCGGACGGGGTGAAGGGCAATGTGGCCGCCCGGGCGGCGGGCCAGCTATGAAGGGGGGGATGGGCCGTCGCATGGCCATGGCGGAAGGGCGTGGTCATGGGTCGCGTCATTTCGGTCCCTTTGGCGGTGACGATTTCGGTGGTCCCGATGGCGGTTTCTCCGGAGGCGGCCGGGGTGGCCGGGGCGGCGGGCGCAGGCGCCTGTTCGATAATATTGAACTTCGCCTGCTGCTGCTCGACCTGATCCGACAGGAGCCGCGTCACGGATATGAACTGATCCGCGAGATCGAAACCCTGTCCGGGGGCATTTATGTGCCCAGCCCCGGCATGGTTTATCCCGCGCTGACGCTGATGACCGAGATGGACCAGATCGCCGAACAGCCGAGCGAAGGAACGCGCAAGCGCTTCGCGATCACAGCCGAGGGCGAAAAATGGCTGGCGGAACAGGCGCAAGAACGGGATGCGGTGTTCGCCCGGCTGAAGGGGCTGGCTGAACATAATGCTCCTCGGGCCGACCATGCCCCGGTACGCCGGGCGATGGACAATCTTAAAGCCGCTCTTCGCATCCGGCTCCAGAACGAAGGTGCGGACATGGATACCATATTGGATGTCGCTGCCCTGATCGACGAGGCTGCGGCAAAGGTCGAAAGGCTGAAATAATGGATAAGGCCCATTCTACGGCGACGGTGGCGACTGCGAGCGGCAGTCGCTACCTTCAGCAGCTGTGCCAGCACTGGTCGCACCGTTTCCCGGTCGAGTTCGATGCAGAGAGGGGAACGGTTCAAATGGCCGCCGCTCGCGTGGTCATGACGGCGTCACCTGCCGAATTGCGCGTGGATATGGAGGTCGATACGCCGGATGACCTGCCGAGGATGCAGAAGGTGGTGAGCGAACATCTCGACCGCTTCGCCTTTCGCGAGGCGCCGCTGCCGTTCGTCTGGAGCTGAAAGACAGATGTCAGGCCGGGGGCGTGCCGAAAGGCAGGATCGCTTCCAGCGCTGCTTGCGGAGGCGCTTCCATTGGTGGGACGCCCCGGCGATGGAGGAAGGCGTGGCGGACGATTTCCGCCTGCTGCTCTATCCCATAGGCACCGAAGGGCTTGCCCGGCACCAGTTCGTAACGATAGCGGCACCAGGGGTGGCGCCGCAGCGGCAGATACCAGCGTCCTTTGTTCTGCGCCTGCCACACATGGGTCATCTCATGGATGAAATGCCCTTGCAGCATCAGGGAGCCTGAGGCGCAGAAATCGGTGCAATAATGATCGGCATCGGGATGGAACCAGAGGTTGCCGTCCGGCGCCATCGTTACCCGGGCCGGTTGTAACGGCCAATATTTGCGGCGAAATACCCGCACCCTGTCATAGTCGATCGCCGCGCCGAATATCGACGCGGCGAGCGCCCGTTCATTGGGGGTCAGGTACCGGGTGTCAGACATTGGATATCAGGCGTCGGCTGGTCAGATGACCGGTTGCTCAATGCCCTTCATGCCCGCCCATCGCGCCGGCGCTGTTGGCGGGCGTCGCCATATTGCTCATCTGATCTTTGGCTTCGCCGCTGCCGCCCTTCTGGATCGGTGCATCGACGATCAGCCGCTGCCCGTCGGAAAACAGCAGGGTCATCGACATCTTGCCATTTTCCACAATTGCCGGGTTGATGTCGAAAACCATCAGATGTTTGCCACCCGGCGCAAACTTCACCTCGCCCTTGGCCGGAATCTCGACGGCCTCAATGGCCTTCATCTTCATCATGCCATTTTCCTCGATGCTTTCATGCATCTCGATCCGCATCGCGCCTTCGCTGGTGACGCGCAGCAATTTGACAGGCTGTTCACCGCCATGGATGGTCATGTAACCGGCGGCTGGACCCTGTCCGTTGGGGTTCAGTCTTACCCAGGCCTGATCGATATAAAGTGGCGCGGGGTCGCCGCAGGAAACGAGGGCGAAGGGGGCTGCCAGGGCGGCCATGGCCAGGGGGAGGCGGGTGAAACGCATTGCTGTTCCTTTCCGAACTGTGTCTCATTTTGAATTTTGCTGCATAGCTAATGGCTGCATCTCCTTGTGCCAAGAAAAAGCGCCCCTATATCGCATGACGAAATGGTGACGGATCGGCTCTGAGTTAGCGATGCGACGCCGTAGACCGCTGAACTTTTTGGGGTTGAATGAGGGAATAATGGCTAAAGTAATCGGTATCGACCTGGGCACGACCAACAGCTGCGTCGCGGTGATGGATGGCGGTAAGCCGAAGGTTATCGAAAATGCGGAAGGCGCGCGGACCACGCCGTCGATCGTTGCGTTCACCAAGGATGGCGAACGCCTGATCGGGCAGCCGGCCAAGCGTCAGGCCGTCACCAATCCGGACAATACGATTTTCGCGGTGAAGCGCCTTATCGGTCGCCGCTTCGAGGATCCCATGACCCAGAAGGACATGGCGCTGGTGCCCTACAGCATCGCGAAGGGTCCGAATGGCGACGCATGGGTGAAGGCCGGTGGCGAGGATTATTCGCCGTCGCAGATCTCCGCTTTCACCCTTCAGAAGATGAAGGAAACTGCCGAAAGCTATCTGGGCGAAACCGTGACGCAGGCCGTCATTACCGTTCCGGCCTATTTCAACGACGCCCAGCGTCAGGCGACCAAGGACGCGGGCAAAATCGCCGGTCTCGAGGTGCTGCGTATCATCAACGAGCCGACGGCGGCGGCGCTCGCCTATGGGCTTGATAAGAATGACGGCAAGACCATCGCTGTTTACGACCTTGGCGGCGGCACCTTCGACATCTCGATCCTTGAGATCGGTGATGGTGTGTTTGAGGTGAAATCGACCAATGGCGATACCTTCCTTGGCGGTGAGGATTTCGACGCGAAGATCGTCGAATATCTGGCCGACGGCTTCAAGAAGGAAGAGGGCATCGACCTTACCAAGGACAAGCTGGCGTTGCAGCGTCTGAAGGAAGCGGCGGAAAAGGCCAAGATCGAGCTGTCGAGCGCGCAGACGACCGAGGTCAACCTGCCGTTCATCACGGCGGACCAGAACGGGCCGAAGCACCTCGTCAAGACGATCAGCCGCGCCGACCTCGAAAAGCTGGTGGCCGACCTTATCAAGCGGACGCTGGAGCCGTGCAAGAAGGCGCTGGCCGATGCCGGTGTTTCCGCCAGCGAGATTGCCGATGTCGTGCTCGTCGGCGGTATGACCCGCATGCCGCGCGTTCGCGAAGTCGTGAAGGAATTTTTCGGTAAGGAGCCGCATACCGGCGTGAACCCGGACGAAGTCGTGGCGATGGGCGCTGCCATTCAGGCGGGCGTGCTGCAGGGCGACGTCAAGGATGTGCTGCTGCTCGACGTGACTCCGCTGTCGCTGGGCATTGAGACGCTGGGCGGCGTGTTCACCCGCATGATCGACCGCAACACGACGATCCCGGCCAAGAAGTCGCAGGTCTATTCGACCGCCGACGACAATCAGCAGGCCGTGACCATCCGGGTGTTCCAGGGTGAACGTGAAATGGCGGCGGATAACAAGCTGCTCGGTCAGTTCGATCTGGTCGGCATTCCTCCGGCGCCGCGTGGCGTACCGCAGATCGAGGTCACGTTCGACATCGATGCCAACGGCCTCGTCAACGTCTCCGCGAAGGATAAGGGCACCGGCAAGGAACAGCAGATCCGCATTCAGGCATCTGGTGGCCTTTCCGAATCCGATATCGACCAGATGGTCAAGGATGCCGAGCGCTTTGCCGATGAGGACAAGAAAAAGCGCGAAGGCGCCGAGGCGAAGAACAATGCCGAGAGCCTTGTCCACACCACCGAGCGTCAGCTTGAAGAGCATGGCGACAAGATCGACGCGGGCCTGAAGTCCGAGATCGAAACCGCGGTTGCCGCAACCAAGTCGGCAATCGAAGGCGGCGATATCGAGGCGATGAAGACTAAGTCCCAGGAGCTGGCGCAGGTCGCGATGAAGCTGGGTCAGGCGATCTATGAGAAGGAACAGGCCGCTGCCGCCGCGCCGGGCGCGGATGGGGGCGCTGCGAAGGCCGACGATGATGTCGTCGACGCCGAATTCTCGGAAGTGGATGAAGACAACAAGGCCTGACGATGGTCGGGACTATTGTTTCGAATCTCATGAATGGGGGGCGGCATCCCGGTGATGCCGCCCACGTTCACGAGTGGGCAACCACTTGTAAGGGCAGGACGCAGCAATGAGCGCGCAGGCCGATTTTTATGAATTGCTCGGTGTCGAGCGCACCGCCGACGGGGCGACCATCAAGTCCGCCTATCGCAAGCTGGCGATGCAATATCATCCCGATCGCAACCCCGGCTGTGGAGACAGCGAGGCGAAGTTCAAGGCGATCAATCAGGCCTATGACTGCCTGAAGGATGAGCAGAAGCGTGCGGCTTATGACCGTTTCGGTCATGCCGCCTTCGAAAATGGTGGTCCGGGCGGACCTGGCGGCGGCTTCGGTGGGGGGCAGGGTTTTTCCGACCTTGGCGACATATTCGAAACGATTTTCGGCGCGGCTGGCTTCGGTGGCGGCGGTGGCGGTCGCGGGCGGCAGCAACGGCGCGGTGCGGACCTGCGCTACGATATGGAAATCACGCTCGAAGAAGCTTTTGCGGGCAAGAGCGAAGAAATCACCATCGATGTGTCGGCTGTTTGCGAGGAATGCGATGGTTCCGGCGCGACGCCAGGCACTGGCATGCGCGCCTGCACGACCTGCGGCGGCCATGGTCAGGTGCGGGCGCAGCAGGGCTTTTTCGTTGTCGAAAGGACATGTCCGTCCTGCCATGGCGCGGGCCAGATTATCGAAGAGCCGTGCCGGGGCTGTCGCGGTGAGGGGCGTGTTGACAAGCGCAAGACGCTGAAGGTCGATATTCCCGCCGGCGTCGATGAGGGCAATCGCATTCGTCTGGCCGGGGAAGGCGAAGCGGGGGCACGTGGTGCGCCTGCGGGCGACCTCTATATCTTCCTGCACCTGAAGCGGCATTCGGTGTTCGAACGCGACGGCACTACTTTATTCTGTCGTGCGCCGGTAAGCTTTACCACGGCGGCGCTGGGCGGCGAAATAGAGGTGCCCGGCCTTGATCGTGAAATGGTGAAGATCAAAATTCCGGCGGGTATCCAGTCGGGCAAGCAGTTGCGCCATCGTGGTGCCGGCATGCCGGCGCTCAATGGGCGTGGATCGCGGGGCGACATGGTGGTTCAGATCGACGTCGAAACGCCCACCAAGCTTACGGCAAAGCAGAAGGAATTGCTTCAGGCCTTTCGCGAGACCGAGACCGGCGAAGAATGCCCGCAATCGAGCGGTTTCTTCAGCAAGTTGAAGGAAATGTGGGAAGACCTTGGATAGCATGATCGGGCGTGAAATGGGTTATTTCACGCCCGATCACCGCAAAATTGGCTCCGCATGATATTAGGCGCGATTTGCAGGGGGCGCTGATTCATGCAGAATCTCTCGCAATTCGGCGATCAGCTCCTTCGTCTGATGCAATCGGCTCTCCTCTTCGTCGAGGATGGTCGCGAAAGCGCGCTTCTTGAAGGCTGCGGCAAGGTCGGCAATGTCTTCGGCCTTGCCGGGCACGGTGGAAAGCAGGATGTCGATCAATCGCTCGGTTCCGTGCAATCGGCCCCAGAGATAATCATTTTCGCGATAGGCGCGGCTGAAAAAAGCGCCGAAATTGTTGAATTCTACGCCCTTCAGCATGGCTTCCGCACCGCCCGAACGCAGGGCAGTGCAATCCTCCGGGGAAATGCGGTCGACCTTGATCGGGTCATATTCGTCCAGCCCTTCCCCCTGCAGCATCGGTAAAGTGGCAATGTCGTAAAAGGGAAAACCGAGATAGGTGAGCAGCATTTGCCGCCGTTCCTCTTTCGGCAGCTCCCATAAGGCATCGGACAACATCGTCTCGGCTGTCAGGTCTTTGGCCTTCAGATCCCTCGCCTGGGCCAGCTCGTCGAGTGCGCGGGCCGGGGCCCTGATCGTCGTCATCGCCGCGAGTGTCACGTCGGCCGCGAAAAAATCGCTCGCCTCGCATTCCTGATAGAGGGCCAGCGCATCATAAATGGCCTTGCGCATCGATCCGACCGCATCCTGAAGGTCAGGGTCGTGGCGGTCGATTGCCTGGGTGAGCCTGCGGGCCATGAAGCGCAGCCGTCGGATGCGGAAACCCAGATCATGATCGCGGAAAAACACGACGATACCGGATGCTGTGCGACTGCGGCTTTCTTTCCGTACCTGATCGAGCCCCTGTTCGCGGATATGGGTCCAGATGGCCTGGCGGAAAGCATCGCGCGAAGCCGGGCTGCCGTCGCCGCCAAGGGTGAAGAGCAGGCCGACAATTTCCTCGACGATCGAGGATAGCTTCACCAGCGCATAGGCGGGATAGGCATAGCCGGATGCGGCGGCGGCACGCGTCTGCGCCTTGGCGCGCCAGGCCGCGAGGCGGGATGGGGTGGGGCGGTCGAGAAAGAAGGTGCCGCCCAGACTCGATTCGATTTCGCGTTCGATTTCTTCGCGTATTGCATCGGTGATGTGGCGCATGCGGCGGATTGTGCGGGATCGTGTCTCGATCGCCTCCAGATTGTCGCGAATCGGCTGTTCGCGCGGAATGTCGCTCAATGATCCGAAAATGGTACGGAAAAAGCCGGGCAGAGGCGGTTGACTGTCATGCTCATCTTCATCCGGCGGTACGTGCTCTTCCGTCCCTGAGGTGAAGGTGAAGGCCCGGCTCAAGGGCATGGGGTCGATATAGACGAAGCGCCGGTCGATTTCTCGGCGCGCAGGGCGGTTTTTCAGCGCGGCGATGGCGGGCGCGAAGGGTGCGTTGCTGAGCACCGATCCGTCGATCAGTATCGCGTCTTCCTCGCGCTTGAGCGCCACATGTTTTGGGAGGACGTTGGCAAGGAATTGCTGTCGTCCCGGCCATGTCCGTTCCAGACGGGTGAGCACCTTGTCGAGTTCCTTCACCGTGAAAGGAGGAAAGGCCCCCGGGAAACTGGCCGTGGCCCGCGCGGCGAAGGCCAGTTCGGCGGTATCGGCAAGATCGCCAGTGCGGGTCCGCGTACGGAAATGGAGTGTCAGCCTGTGCTCGGTTTCCAATACAGTGGGCGGGCTGTTGAGCCGCAGCATCTCCGGATAGCCTTCGAAATCGGTCACCGTCACCATCAGGTCGAGCGGATAAGCGGGAGGCAGCAGGGGCTTACCGGAAGGCGCGGCGGCCATGGCATCGAGTGCATCGATAATCATGCAGGTGAAAGTTTCGCCGCTGAACGGAGGCCGGAACCAGCGGGACCGGACGAATTGCGAAAGCTTTTGCCGAACCTCTTCCCGGGTTTCGGGCGAAACGGAGCGGTCGATCGCATCGCCATGGTGGCGTGCGGCCATCCATACGATCGGCGCGGCCCAGAATTTGGTGAAGCGCGCGGCGGGACGCGCATCGGGATCGAGAAGTTTCTCGACATCAGCATAGCGCATCCACAAATCGGTCAGCGGTTCGAGCGACTGACCGGTTTCTATCGCCTGCGCCAGAAATATGCCGTTGATCCCGCCTGCACTGGCCCCGGCGACAATATCGATGACGATGCGCAACCGCAGGCCGAAGCGGGTCTCTACCTCCCGTAGCAGGTCGGCATAGAGGGGCACCATGCCGTCGGCGGGGAGAGGCGTATCGGAGGAGGGGGAAGGCGCGGCCGGGGAACCGGAACCTTCATGGAAATCCCGGCTGGCACGGGCGAGGTGCCAGATTTCCTTGGTGATTCCATGCATGTATACGGCTAGGCTGATGCCGCCATAGCAGATGAGCGCCAGCCTCAGTTCCTTCTCCCGCATTGAGGGAGACTGGCATTTTCCGACGGGCTTGTCGAGGGCGGCGCGACCCGGGCCGGGGTCAGATCAGCCCTTCGAGCACCTGATCGCGCGGGCGATGTCCATCGACCCAGGTGCGGATATTGGCGATTACTTTCTCGCCAGCTGCCTCGCGCCCCTCATAAGTGGCCGATCCCATATGCGGGAGCAGAACGACATTGGACAATGCCAGCAACCGGGCATCGACAGCCGGTTCATGGGTGTAGACATCAAGGCCCGCCCCCGCGATGCGTTCCTGCCGCAGGGCCTCGATCAATGCACTTTCATCGCAGATTTCCGCGCGCGATGTGTTGATGAAATAGGCGCTCAGTTTCATGAGGCCGATGCGCCGCTCGTCGATCATTCCCCGGCTTTCCGCGTTGAGCGGGCAGTTGACCGAGATAATGTCGCTTTCCGCCAGCAGGGCGTCGAGATCGGGATACCAGACCGCGCCGGTTTCCTCCTCGACCGCCGGGTGCAGGCGGTGGCGGTTGTGATAGGCAAGGGAAAGGCCGAAGGCGCGGGCACGGCGGGCGATCGCCTGACCGATGCGGCCCATGCCGATGATGCCGAGCTGCTTGCCGCCGATCCGGTGACCGAGCATGCCGGACGGGCTCCAGCCTTTCCACTGGCCGGAACGGACCAGTTTTTCGCCTTCTTCGAATCGGCGCGGCACGGTGAGGATCAGCGCCATCGCCATGTCGGCGGTATCCTCGGTCAGGACACCCGGGGTATTGGTGACGATGATGCCCTTTTTACGGGCCGCGGAAAGGTCGATATGATCGACACCGGCGCCGAAGCTGGCGATCATGCGCAGCCGTTCCGGCGCATTTTCGATCAACTCTGCGCCGATCTGGTCGGTCACGGTCGGAACCAGAACATCGCAATCGGCCATGGCGGCGGCCAGATCGCTATGGCTCATCGGTTCGTCCGCCGGGCTGAGCACCGTGTCGAACAATTCTCGCATCCGTTCCTCGACCATCGCGGGCAGGCGCCGCGTGACAATGATCCGGGGACGGGTGGGACGGGCTTTCTTCGGCATGACTATCGCGCTAATCCCATGCGGGCGCGCAGGTCAAGCCCGCATGGCAGAAGAGGAAGATGTGGAAGGTGGGAAGGGTTGTTTCCCTCTCTCCGGCGAGAGGCTATGGATGTGGATATTCAGGCCAGAAAACATGATTTCCGGGGTATGACGGTGCAGGATCGACAGATGATGTTCAGGTGGGTGGCAGGGATGCTTCTGCTCGCCATGGCGATAGGGATAGCCGGAGGCAGCAGCGCGTGGGCGCAATCGAAAACGCCGCCTTACTGGGCTTCGATCTCGGTCGATGAGGCGCGCATGCGGGTCGGCCCGAGTCTCGATTATCCGTCCAACTGGGTCTATCAGCGCAAGAATCTGCCGGTCCGGGTGGTTCAGGTTCATGGCAACTGGCGCAAGGTGCAGGACGAGTCGGGGGCTGAAGGCTGGATGCATGTGCGTCTGCTCAGCGATACGGCAACGGCGATGGTGTCGGTACCGGAAGGGCGCATGTATCAGAAGCGGAGCGATGCTTCCGGCCTGTTGTTTCGCGTTGAAAAAGGCGTTGTCGGTCGCGTAAGCGATTGCGATGGCAGCTGGTGTCAGATCGATATTGGCGGAAAACGCGGTTTTATTCGCGCCGCTGAGCTTTGGGGGGCGGTGCAGTAGCGATGACCGGCATGACGGGGATCAGGAAAAACCGGGGGTGATCCCCGGGTCCATGATCGTGGTCAGCCGTCGCATTGCCTGACGGGCGATACGCAGGGTTTCGGCCTTGCGCCGGCTGGGAGCCAGCGGGTGCAGCGCGGCGGGGCGGACAATTTCCGCATCATAGGCGTCGGCGACGATCAGGCCGCTACGATCCGGCAGGAAACGGTCCTGATGCAGTTCGTCGCAGACGATGTCGGGTGACACAGCCCAGTAAAAGCGGTCGCAATAATCGAGATAGTCGGTCCATTTCGCATCGCCAAGCAGATCCCCCCGCGCGCATTTAATCTCGACGATCACGACATCGCCATTTTTGGCCAGACCCATGAGGTCGGCCCGCCGGTTGTTGCGCAACGGCATTTCCTGCACCGTGAAGATGTCGTGACGCTGGAAGAGGCGGCACACGCCTCGTGCCACCGCCGCCGCGCCCTGTGGAAGGCTTTCACCGATGAGGGAGAGGTCGGTTTCGCTCATGCCGCCACCTTTGCCGTGACCGGAAAGCGCAACAGTCGCTCCCCGCTCGGCACCAGGGCGGTAACCGGGCCGGGCATCACCGCATGGATTGCCGGATGGCCTGCATCAAGCCCGCCGGTCAGCGCGCCGAAGGCGGGAAGGATCAGCTTGTTCCCGTTCGTCAGGAAACAACGGCGGGCAATGCTCTGACCCCGTGTGCGCAAACGGAGTTTCGGGTGAAAATGTCCGCTGATCTCGGGCTGATGGCTGTTTGCCATTGCCTCATGGCGCAGGGCGATGCCGCGCAGGATGAGTTCCGGTAAGGTGCATCCGAAAGAGAAGGGGGGGGCCTTGTCATGATTGCCGGTAATCCAGATCCAGTCTTCGAGCCGGGCGGCGAGGCCTTCCAGCATGTGCCGCGTCTCATCGGGCATATGGGTTATGCCATCGGCATGGTGAAAGCTGTCGCCAAGGCAGAACAGGCGTTGCGCCCCTGTCGCTTCGATTGCATCGGCCAGCGTGCGGAGCGTTTCCTGACTGTCATAAGGAGGGAGATATTGCCCGGCCTGCGCGAAAAACTGCGCCTTTTCGAAATGGAGGTCGGCCACCAGCAGCGCCTCTTCAGCAGGCCAGAACAAGGCACCGTCAGGCAGAGGGTGAAACAGTGTCTTTTGGAACAAAAGGGGAACCATGGCCTGTCTATGCGCGCCTTGGCCGCGGGGTTCAAGTGGAAATTGGTGAAGCGGATGTCGCCTGTCCGGTTTCATCGACCCCGGCCTGATCGGCGATGACCGCTTCCAGTTCGGCGATCAGCGCCTCTTCGGCCGCACCGCCCGCTATGCTTTCCCGTCCGATCATCACCAATGCGGGTATCGAGAGCGGCGAAACATGGGGCAGGTCAACATGTACCATCGTCGCGCGCGCGCGTTCCAGCAGGCGAGTCAGCCGCCCGACCTCGACCAGCTTCGTCGACGCATCGGCCCAGGCGGCGCGCAGCAGCACATGATCGGGTTCATGCCGTTGCAAGACATCATAGATGAGGTCGGTCGAGAAGGTGACCTGCTTTCCGGTCTTGCGCTTGCCGGGGTGCTGCCGTTCGACCAGCCCGCCGATCACCGCGACCTCGCGGAAGGCACGCTTCAGCAGATAGGACCGGGCGACCCAGTGGCGCAGTTCCTCGTCCATCACCCGCGCGTCCAGCAAGGCGCCCGGGTCGGCAACTGGTTTCAGGCCATAGAGGGCAAGGCTGTAATCATTGGCGACGAAGCCGACCGGATCGAGCCCCGCCTGCTCCATGCGCTGTGTCACCAGCATACCCAAAGACTGATGCGCGTTCCAGCCCTCGAAACTGTGGATGACGAGATGGTGTAGCCCTTCATGCGGGAAGCTTTCGACCAGCAGCTCGTTCGGTGCGGGAAGGCGAGAGAAGCGCGCCTGCGCCGCCAGCCATTCGCGTACCTCCTCCGGCAGGCGGGTCTGTTCGGCGGGGTCGTGGAGCAGTTTGCGCACCCGGTCGGACAGGCTGGTCGAAAGCGCCATGCGTGTGCCGCTATAGCTTGGGATCATCGCCGATTTGCGGGTGGCGCGGACGATCAGATCCATATCGGTGATCGCTTCCACCTCCAGATCGAGACCGGAGAAGCGGAATCTGTCGCCGGGGCTCAGTGTCGCTCCGAAACCTTCCTCCAATTGCCCCAATGCCCTGCCGTTGCGGAAGCGTACCGTCAGCATCGGCGCTTCGACGATAATCCCAGCGTTCATTCGATGCTGGCCGATGAAGCGGGGGTGGCTGACGCGCCAGAGGCCGTCCGCCCCCAACCGGAGCCGCTGAAACTTGTCATAGGCGGAAAGCGCATAGCCGCCGTCGCGCACGAAATGGAGAATGCGGTCGAATTCGGCGCGGGGCAGGGCGCGATAAGGTGCGGCGCCGGTTATTTCGGCAAAGAGCGCATCGGCATCGAACGGTGCGGCGCAGGCCATGCCCATGATATGCTGCGCCAGTACGTCGAGCGCGCCGGGCCGCCAATATTCGGTGTCGAGCACGCCCTCGGCAATGGAATCCAGTGCGGCGCGGGCTTCGAGATATTCGAAGCGGTTGCCGGGAATGAGATAGGCTTTGCTGGGGGTGTCCGTGCTGTGGTTCGAGCGGCCGATGCGCTGGAGCAGGCGCGCGGTGCCCTTAGGCGCCCCCATCTGGATGACGAGATCGACATCGCCCCAGTCGACGCCGAGATCGAGCGCCGAGGTGCAGACCAGCGCGCGCAGCCTGCCCTCGGCAATGGCCGCCTCCGCCCGTTGCCGCACTTCCAGCGAGAGCGAGCCGTGGAAAATGCCGATGGGCAGGTTATCAGCGTTGATCGCCCAGAGCGCCTGCAAGGTCAGTTCCGCCAGCCCGCGCGTGTTGCAGAAGATCAGCGTCAGCCGGTGGTCGCTTATCGCCTGATAGACGTCGGCGGCGGCATGGCGCGCCGAATGGCCGGACCAGGGCACGCGCCCTTCCGGCATCAGGATATGAATGTCGGGCTGCGCCATGTCCCGCCCGCGCACCAGCGCGACGTCATCGCCCTCGCGGGAACGGGACAGCCATGTGCGATAGGGCAGGGGATCGCCGATGGTCGCCGATAGAGCGGCGCGGCGGTGGCCGGGCGCGATCATAGCGAGCCGCGCCAGCGACAGGGCGAGCAGGTCGCCCCTTTTGCCATGGGCGAAGGCATGAACTTCATCGACGATCACGCGGCGCAGCGACGCAAACAGATAGGGCGCGTCCGGGTGACTGAGCAGCAGCGAGAGCGACTCCGGCGTTGTCAGCAATATGTGCGGCGGCTTTACCCGCTGTCTTGCCTTGACGGCGCTGCCGGTATCGCCGGTACGGGTTTCGACCGTGACCGGCAGGCCCATTTCGGCGATGGGCGCGGCAAGGTTGCGTTCTATATCGTTGGTGAGCGCCTTCAGCGGTGAGACATAGAGAGTGTGAAGGCCTTCAAAGGGGGCGTCCGTCAGCTCGACGAGGCTGGGCAGAAAACCGGCGAGTGTCTTGCCTGAGCCGGTGGCCGAAACAAGTAACGCATCCTGTCCCGCCCGATCGGCCTCCAGCATCGCCTGCTGATGCGGCCGAACCTCCCAGTCGCGCGCGGCGAACCAGTTCTGTATCGCGGCGGGGAGGCGAGGCAGGGAAGCGGACATAGCCTCCCTATATAGGGGCGAAGTGGCCGCGCGCTAACCGCTTATCGATGGGAACCCGCGTGGCGTCGGGGCATTTCCGTGCCGGGTCGCGTCCGCATCCCGGCAGCCTGCCTTCATGCGGGTTTGCGGGCGACGATGTCGATCAGCGCGGACATGCCCTTATGGCCCGCGCCTTCCTCTATCGCACTGTCATGCGCTTCCAGATGCTCGATGGTCCAGCCGTCAAATGCGGTGCGCAGCAACTCTTCGGTATAGAGATTTTCGACTGCCGAGGGGCCGCCCGTGCCATAGCCGATCTGCTCCGGGCGATATCCCTGCATCAGGATGAGGCCGCCCGGCTTCGTCGCGCGCTTCATGCCGGTGAAGATGCGTTCCCGCATTGCCGGGTCGGCGAACTGGATGAAGATGGCGACCACCGCGTCATAGGCCGCTTCGGGCCAGTCCCAGTTGCCGACATCGACCAGCTTCAGGTCAAGTGTCACGCCACGTTCGGCGGCCAGCTTTGCTGCCTTTTCCTGCCCGACCTCGGAAATGTCGATGCCGGTGACCGCATGTCCCTGTTGCGCCAGCCAGACGCCGTTGCGGCCTTCGCCATCGGCGACGGCAAGAACCGACGATGCGGGGGCTATGCGATGGGCCTGCTCAGTCAGGAAGCGATTGGGGGCGGTGCCGAATATATAATCCTGCGCCGAAAAACGGCTGTTCCACTGGGTGCGATGGTCCATGGGCTATTCCTTCGGAGGCGTTCTTTAGAAAATTATGATATAACGTACCCTTTATAGGGGGAGGATGGCAAGCGGGGGATGAGATTTCCTCCGCTCACCATGGACCAATGATCGACT
This sequence comes from Sphingomonadales bacterium, assembly GCA_006226685.1. Taxonomy (GTDB): domain Bacteria; phylum Pseudomonadota; class Alphaproteobacteria; order Sphingomonadales; family Sphingomonadaceae; genus Sphingobium. Next base: position 44,678 of record SBGG01000060.1, on the reverse strand, counting down.
CCGGGCGGCGATCGATTTCGGGCGGCAGCGGCCACCGGATTTTCAGGCCCGCATCGACCCGGTTTCGATGAAGCGCTGATGCCAGGAAAGTGCCTCGCCGGGCAGAGACGGCGCATGCTGGCCATAGGAGCCGGACAGCGCCCGCTTGTAATAATCGCGCAGGCCATCCCGATAATCGGGATGCGAACAATTTTCGATCACCAGCGACGCGCGCTTCTTCGGGCTGAGCCCCCGCAGGTCGGCCAGCCCCTGTTCGGTGACGATCACGGCCACGTCCTGCATGATATGGTCGACATGGCTGACCTGCGGTACGATCGCGGAAATGGCGCCGCCCTTTGCGGTGGAGGGCGTCACGAAGACTGAGATATAGGCGTTGCGCGCAAAGTCGCCCGATCCGCCAATGCCGTTCTGGATACGCGATCCCATCACGCAGGTGGAGTTGATATTGCCATATATGTCGGCTTCGATCAGCCCGTTCATCGCGATACAGCCCAGACGGCGGACGATCTCGGGATGGTTGCTGATTTCCTGCGGGCGCAGGATCATCCGGCCGCGATAATTTTCCATATTCGCATTGATGCGCTCCGCCGCTTCCGGGCTGAGCGAGAAGGAGGTGGCCGAGGCCATCAGCAGGCGGCCGCTGTCGAGCAGATCGAGCATGCCGTCCTGAATCACCTCTGTATAGGCGGTCATATTGTGGAACGGCCCGTCATTAAGGCCGGACAGCACGGCATTGGCGATATTGCCTACACCCGACTGGAGCGGCAGCAGATTTTCCGGCAGGCGGCCCATCTTCACCTCATGGGCGAGGAAATCGAGCAGATGCGCGGCGATCGCTTTGGCGGTGTCGTCCGGCGGGGAGAAGGGGGCGTTGCGGTCGGGCGCGTTGGTCGGCACCACGGCGACGACCTTGTCGAGATCGCAGCGCAGTGTCGGCTGGCCGATGCGATCATCGGGCTTCACCAGCGGAATCGGGATGCGGTGCGGCGGCAGGGCGGTGCCGTAATAAATGTCGTGCATCCCCTCCAGCGCGGGGTTTTGCCACTCATTTACCTCCAGAATGATCGCCTTGGCGCGGTCGAGCCAGGTCTTGTTGTTGCCGACCGAGGAGGAGGGGACGAGTGTGCCGTCCGATTTGATCGCAGTAACCTCGACCACGGCGACGTCGAGATCGCCGAGAAAACCCTGCCATGCCATCGGCGCGACCTGGCTCAGATGCATGTCGAGATAGTCCATCTCGCCCTTGTTGATCCGCTCGCGGGCGATAGGGTCGGAATTATAGGGCAGGCGCAGCTCGATGCCGTTGGCCTTGGCAAGGGCGCCGTCCAGTTCCGGTCCGGTGGAGGCGCCTGTCCATACCTTCACCCGCATCGGTCGCCCGGCGGCATGTTCCTCTTCGATCCGTTTGGCGAGGGCGGTCGGCACTGCTTTGGGGTAACCGGAGCCGGTGAAACCGCTCATCCCGACGGTCATCCCGTTGTGAACCTTTGCCGCCGCTTCCTCGGCGCTCATGACGACATTGCGGAAGTGCGGATGGGCGATACGGTCGGACAAGCAGTGTCTCCTTCTTATGATTATGACCGGCCGAACGGCCGGAACGAGTCAAGGGTCTCCTTCGTTCCCGGTGTGTCAAATGCAAATAGGATTATGTCCGAAGCAGTTGCAAAAACTGCAACTGCAAAGGGTGGTCATTTTGGTGGCCGAGCATGACGGCATGCATGGAAACAATGGGCAGAGCGGAGATGGCCGCCTTCGGGTGAAAATGTTACTGGGCCATGACATAGGAAGAGAGGGAGTGAGCGGAAATTCCCCGGTATCCGGCCTCTCATCCGGGCGACCATAAGCATAAACCGGACGACCGGTTACAGACCCGCCCCGAGCAGATGGCCGTCTGCCACTTTGCCATAAAAGCTCTCTTCCTTGTCGTGATAGCGGCGCGCAGCCTCCTCGACGGATCCGGTCTGGCGCGGGTCCTTCGGGCGTTCCTGGCTGTCAATCCATGCGGCGACATCCCAGGCCTGCTGCTCGGTCAGGCTACCCTCGCTCCCTTTCGGCATATTGTGGACGATGAATTGTGCGGCGCGATCGACGCGTGCCATGCCCGCCCCCCAATTATAGCTGCGTGCTCCCCATAATGGGGGGAACAGGATTTCGCTTTGCTCGCCTCTGGCTCCGTTGCCGTCGCTGCCATGGCAAAGGGCGCATTGTTCCTCATAAATGCGCCGGCCGCGTTCCCGGTCATAGCCCTGGGTGGGCACGGACAGCTTGAGGAAGCCTGCCCCCTTCATGTCCTGCCCCACCGGTGCATCCGTCGCCAGCCAACGGAAATAGGCCATCATGTCCGCATAAACGGGGCTCCCCCATGGAGGAGGCCCGCCGCTGGCCGAGGCGCCGGCGTTCATCGAATAGACGAAGCAATCCCTGATCCGCTCCTCCATCGTGTTGATCTTGTCATTCTTGGATCTGTATTTGGGGTAGGCGACCCAGGCGGCCCACATCGGCGCTGCAAATGGTTTTCGGCCTGCGTCCTGATGGCAATGGGCGCAGGCCATGTCATTGCCGACATATTGCGGGACATGGGCGCGTGGTTCGGTGAACAGGGCCATGCCCCGCCTTATGGCCGCGCCATCGGGGCCGTCGGGAATGCTGCTTTCGGGTGGCGGTACGAAGTCATCGGTGCCCGCAGGGGCGGGGGCGGCTATGGGGGCGGCTATATTGCGCGCGCTGGCGTTACCGGATGGATGCCGGGCCAGTTCATAAATACCGCCTGACCATAAGGCGAGCAACAGCAGGCCGCCCGATCCGGCATAAAGCATCCGCCGACGTGTCAGCAGAACAGTGTTGCGGCTATTTTGGGCTGGCTGTGGGTCTGGTGTAAGGTCTTGCACGGGGAGGGCTCCTGGATGAGATCATGTTTCATCTGGCCGGGGCGCCTGTAAAGCGGCAATTTGCCTCATGGAAGAAGAGGCCGCGCCGCCTTGCTCGTCATGGCCCAATTCCTGCCGGCTGAGCCTGTCTCAACCGGGAAAGACCGCGACATATGCGGCCGCGTCATGTGCCTGACCCCTGCCTTTGCGGGAAAAGATTTGCAGGCCATGTCACATCGGCCGGTCTTGTCTCGTCATGTCTGCATCCCCAAGGACAATGAAGGATGATAGTCATGACACCTCGCGCCGATATCGCCGCTGCGGCTCCCGATCTTTTCAACAGCTGGTATGCCTTTGCGATGCAGGTCGGAGAATGCGGCCTGGAGAAGTCGCTGCTGGAGCTGGTCAAGATCCGCGCTTCCCAGATCAATGGCTGTGGCAACCGCCTCAACATGCATACGGCCGATGCGCGCCGGGCGGGTGAGACGGAGCAACGCATCCATTTGCTCGCGGCATGGGAGGAAGCGCCATGCTATACGGATCGGGAACGAGCCGCGCTGGCCTGGGTCGAGCATCTTACCGAGCTTGCTGCAAGACGTGCGCCCGAAGCCGTTTATGCGGCGCTGGATGCCCGGTTTGACAAGCAGGAGCAGGTGCAGTTGACCATGGCGATCAATGTCATCAATGGCTGGAATCGGTTGTCGGTCGGGTTCAACCTTTATGCGCCGGAACGGGGCTGGCAATGACCGACAATGCCGCCGCCCTGTTTGACCTGCATCGGCCGGAACTGCTTCGTGTCGCCTATCGGATGCTCGGGTCGATCACCGATGCGGAAGATGTGATGCAGGACGCGTTTATCCGCTGGGCGCAGGCGGACAGGGAGGCTGTGCGCGTGCCCGTCGCCTTTCTTCGCCGGATTGTCACCCGCCTGTGTCTTGACCATCTGAAATCGGCACGGGTCCGGCGGGAGGTCTATGGCGGCCCCTGGCTTCCCGAGCCGGTGGTTGAAGAGGACCCGGTGGAGGATGTGACTCTGCCGCTGATGCTGGCGCTGGAACGGCTGTCGCCGCTGGAGCGGGCGGCCTTTCTGCTCCACGACATATTCGGGGAAAGCTTTGAGGAAATTGCCGCTTCGATCGGTCGTGACGCGGCGGCATGCCGCCAGCTTGCGAGCCGGGCTCGGGTCAATATACGAATGGAACGGCATCGTTATGCCGTCGATCGGGACCATGGGATGGAGATTGCGGAGGCTTTTTTCCGGGCATCGCGCTGTGAAGAGCGTGGCGAAGGGATTGCCAATTTCGGTAAGCTTCTGGCCGAAGATGTTGTTTTCCACGCCGATGGCGGTGGTAAGCGTCCGGCCGCTGCGCGCATTCTGGAAGGCGTGCACGATGTCGCGCGGGCTTTCGCAGCGATCGGACGGCTGCGTCATGGGCCGCCGGGGCTGGTGCGCTATGCCTTCGTCAATGGCCTTCCGGGCTTTGTTACGCGTGAACCTGACGGCATGTTGCAGACGACGGCATTGCTGATCGAGGGCCGCCTGATCCGTGCCATCTACATCATGCGCAATCCTGAAAAACTGCGTCATCTGGAGCAGGCTGTGTATTGACCGAGGCGTGAAATCCGTTGCGGCGGTCGGAGTCGTTCTGCAAATGCCTCTTTGACAGCCCACCGACAGCCCACCGACAGCCCACCGACAGCCCACCGACAGCCCACCGACATCACACCGGCCACCAACCGCCCATGCCGGAAAAACAGCCGCTCATCGCCTGGTGGAGGCCGGCAAATGGCGAAGATGACGAAAGTCGTTCAGCATGCAGCCTGCTCCAGATGTCCCTCTCATATGGGGGAAGGGCAACGCGCGAACTTGCCGGGCAGGCAAGCCGGGACTTTCCATCGACGCAGCGCCGGGCCATTTTGGCCGAATCCCTGCGGGACGTCCAAATGGCTTCCCTCTCGAACCCAATTGCCCTTGAAAAGGCAACCAGCCTTCCCGGCGGGCCATTCGGCCCGATAGGATCGCCATTTGGACGCCTCAAGTCGATTGCGCGTTCCCGCATCGAAGGCGAGTTCGAAGAACTGCTCCAGCTTCTTGCACCGTCGCCGCAACTGCTGAAGCTCGCAGCTCATTTGTTCCGTGACTTGTGGGATCAAAAGATGGCCGCGAGTCATTCCCGCAAGAAGGCACTCAAGGCGGAACTGTCGCAGATCGAACGTAAGATCGAACAGCTTCTCGACCTGCTCATTGAAGCCAATCACGCCACCGACATCAGCCTGTTCAAAAAGCGCATGCGTGAACAGGAGCAGAAAAAGATCGCACTGGAAGATCAGATCGCGCGTTGCGGTATTCCGCTCGCACCCTTTGACGAAAGTTTTCGAACCGCCATGGACTTCATCGGGAACCCGCAGAAAATGTGGGTTTCTGAATCCCTAGATGACAAGCGCGCGCTGCTGCGCCTCGCGTTCAGCGGGCATCTCACTTATGTTCGGAATGAGGGTTTTCGAACCGCCGATTTTTCGTTCCCTTTCAGAGTGTTAGGGGAAGAAAAATCAACTCAAAAAGGAATGGTGCACCCAAGATGACAAAGATGAGAACTGGGTGATCATCGTTTAAATCTTGAAATGTAACGGTAACGTTCGCTCCCGCCTGAAAAGCAGACGTTCAGCCGCTGATCACCTATCGCCGACAGCGGTCGTTCGTTCAGCGTTGTAACAACCTTCAGCTCCAGCTTCTCGCTGCACGGCAGGGTTACATGCAAAGCTCCGGGCGATGTGATCGGCGGCTGCGCGGACAGCCGGGGCTCGTCGCAGGTCTGCATGAATGACAAGCCATAGCTCGCGTGGGGGAGGCGCGAGGTCAGGTGCTACACGAACCAGCGCGGGCGTACGGTCACCCACCATACATGGCAGCAATGCGACACCAATCCCGGCTTCGGCGGCGATCTTCTGTCCATAAAGGTCGCTCGTTCTAAACGAAATGGGCCGGCCTTGAGCCTGTTCGTGCAGCCAGCGCTGCTGCGGAACATGATCGAGTGCGTCGTCGAATGCGATAAAATGCCACGCCGCCTGGGGCATCGCAGCCACTTGTGGGCATGCATAGAGGCCAAAAGCCATTGCGCCGAGGCGCCGGGTGACCAGATCCGGCTGCTCCGGGCGCATCAATCGCACCGCGAGATCCGCTTCGCCATGCTCGAGCGATAGCATCGTCGCCGAGACCCTGAGGTCTACCATCAGGGCGGGATGGGCCGCTTGCAGCTGTGCGAGACCCGGAATGAGAATCTCGTTGGCCAGCACGGGTGAGGTTGCGATCGTCACCTTGCCGGACAGCGTAGCAGTTGCATCGCGCGCCTTGCGCAGCACGGCCTGCGCTCCTCCTTCCATGGCGGTCGCCAGATCCGCAATCGCTGCCCCTTCCGCCGTCAGCGGAGTCGATCGCGCCAGTCTCGTGACGAGCCGGACGCCGAGATCTTCCTCCAAGGCCGCGACCCTTCGGGAAACCGTAGCATGATTGACCCCCAGAGTGCGCGCCGCACCCGCGAACGAACCATCACGGGCCAGTGTCGCAAAGACACGCATATCGTCCCAATCGAACATCTGATCATTATTGCACAAATGATGTGCAGATATAATGAATTTTCGATACCTCCTGCGTGTGGCAACCGTCATGGCATGACACAAGCCATCTGCATGACCGCCATTGGTGGAACCGACGTCCTCAAGGTGATTGATCACCCCATCGGCGAGCCGGGCCCTGGCGAAGCGCGCATCCGCCACGCCGCCATCGGCGTGAATTTTATCGACATCTATCACCGCATGGGCCGCTACCCACAGCCAGCGAACGGCATCCTGGGTGTTGAAGGGGCCGGAACCGTCGAAGCGGTTGGCGAAGGCGTAACCGGCTTTTCTCCCGGAATGCGCGTTGCCTATGCCGGCGCTCCGGTCGGCGCCTATGTTGAGGACCGCATATTACCGACCGAGCGGCTGATTCCCTTGCCGGATGACATCGCGTTCGAGCGTGCTGCGGGAACGTTCCTGCGCGGCCTTACGGCGCAGATGCTGTTGCACCGTGTCCGTAAGATCGGACCGGGCGATACCGTGCTGGTCCATGCGGGCGCGGGAGGGCTTGGGCAGATCCTGCTGCGTTGGGGCCGCCGCCTCGGTGCGACGATGATCACAACCGTCGGGCATGCCGATAAAGTCGAGATTGCGCGCGCGGCGGGTGCCCACCACGTTATCCTTCGCACGCAAGCATGGTGGGAACAGGTTCGCGAGGCTAGCGGCGGACGCGGCGCTGACCTGGCTTGCGACGGCATTGGCGGGCCCGCTTTCGCCCGAACACTGGATTGCCTGGCGCCCTTCGGCATCGCGGCCAGTCTGGGTGAGCCCGCCGGACCGATCGCGCCCATCGCTCTCGATACGTTGCGATCGGTGCTGGTCGGCAGGCCAAGTGTCATGGCCTATGTTGCAGACCCTGCCCATTATGCCACGGCAGCGGCGGACCTGGTCGATTTCCTGCGCGCGGAACCGTTCGATCCCGTCGGCGCGACGTACCCACTCGAACAAGCGGCGCGTGCCCAGGACGATCTGGAGCACGGCCGTACCTCCGGCAGCGTGCTGCTCATCCCATGAAGGAACCGTCCCCGATGCATGAACTGTCGCTTGGCCCCGTTGCACCTGCACTGCCCGCCCTTGGCCTTGGCTGCATGGGCATGTCCGAATTTTACGGCCAGACCGACGATGATGCATCCCTGCGCGTACTCCACCGCGCGGTCGAGCGCGGCGTTCGCCTTTTCGACACCGCCGATACTTATGGAGACGGCCACAACGAACAATTGCTCGCACGCCTGCTGAGCGAAACCGACGAGAAACTCGTCATCGCGACAAAGTTCGGCATAAGGCGTGAGGGCGGCACCTATGCCCGGCGCATCGACAATTCGGCGGCCTATATCCGCAGCGCATGCGAAGCCTCTTTGCGGCGGCTCGATCGGGACCGGATTGATCTATATTATGTGCACCGCGTGGATGGCGGCATACCGATAGAGGATACGATGACCGCGCTGGTCGAACTGGTCGACGAGGGCAAGATCGGTGCGATCGGCCTCAGCGAAGTGTCCTCGGCCACGCTCCGGCGAGCGCATGCGGTTCATCCGGTCACTGCGGTGCAGAGCGAATATTCGCTCTCGACGCGCGATGTCGAAGCCGAATTGTTGCCGTGCTGTCGCGAATTGGGGATTTCCTTCGTCGCATACAGCCCTTTGGGGCGCGGGCTGCTCTCTGGGGAAGTCGATCGAACGGCACTGACCCCAAGCGATTTTCGCGCCAGCAATCCCCGTTTCGCCGCCGAGGTATTCGACCACAATCTCACCGCACTGGCGACGCTTCGGGAAATCGCCGACCGTCACGGCGCTACGCCATCCCAGGTCGCGCTCGCCTGGGTTCTGGCGCAAAATGTCTTTGCCATCCCCGGCACCAAACGCCTCTCCTACCTGGAACAGAATTGCGACGCCGCCCGGCTTAGCCTGACCGCCGGCGAACTTAACTCACTGGATCGCACTTATCAGCCGGGCACATTCGCCGGGGACCGATACACGGCGGAGGGCATGAAGGGAGTAAATGCCTGAAGCGCCTGAAAAGCGGCCGTTCCCGTTTCAAAATCAGTTCATGGGAAGCGGTCGTTCATTCACTTCCTTATCTCGGCTTAATTGGGCCGATTCTCCAGATGGCGCAGCTTGTCAGGGTTGCGCATCACATAGATCGCTTTGACCCGATTTTCCTCTATTAGCAGTGCAGTGGTCTGGAGGATACCGTCCGGTTCGCGCGTGACAAAGCCGGGGAGGCCGTTGACATATGCCATGCGGACCAGTTCGCCGGTCAGGCCCCGCTGCAACCGGGCGATGGCCGCGAGGCTTCGTTTCACCTCCTCCCAGCCATGCATGACGCGACCTGCCGCCGGACGCTTGCCACCGCCGTCCGAATATAAGCTAACATCGTGCGCCAGCATCTGGCCAAGCCGACCAATGTCACCCTCACGCGAGGCGGCGAAGAAAGCCTGCGCGATCTCCAACCCATGTTCGCGCTCGACTGGATAGCGCGGTCGTTCGGCGCGGATATGTTCACGGGCGCGGGCAGCAAGTTGGCGGCACGCGGCAGCGTCGCGGCCTAGACTATTGGCTATGTCGTCAAAACTCTCGCCGAACACATCGTGGAGCAAGAACGCAGCCCGCTCCAGCGGCGACAGACGGTCGAGCGCGAGCATCAGGGGAAGAGTGACGTCCTCCGTCTCCTCAGGCTCCACAATGGGATCCGGGAGCCAAGGGCCGACATATTCCTCGCGCCGCACCCGCGCCGATTTGAGCTGGTCGAGGCACAGCCGCGTTACGATGCGGCGCAGGAACGCCTCCGGTGCCCGCACCCCATCACGATCGGTGTCCGCCCAGCGCAGCTAGGCATCCTGCACCACGTCCTCCGCATCGGCGAGCGATCCGAGCATCCGGTATGCAACGCGCAGCAGTTTTGGACGGAGCCCTTCGAAGGTTGGTGCGGTGGTGCTCGTCATTTCCAGCCAAGACTTTTGTCGAACAGGTCAAACCCGATCGCCAGCCGGTTCCAGCCATTGATGACAATCACGGCCAAGGTCAGCTTCACCTGCTCCTCCTTACTGAACTGCGCGTCGAGCGCGTCGTACACTTCTCGCGGCGCACGCTTGTCAGCGACGAGCGTGAGGTGATCGGTCCATGCGAGCGCCGTGCGTTCACGATCAGTATAACACGGCGCCTCTTGCCACGCCGCCAGAACCGCGATCCGCTGTTCGGTCTCGCCTGCCTGACGCGCCTCGAATGTATGCATGTTAAGACAGTTGGCGCAGTCATTGAGCTGTGATGCGCGGATCTTGACGAGTTCGAGCAGCGGCTTTTCAAGCCCGCTTACGGCGACTTGATTGGAAAATTCCATCCATGCCTTCAGCAATTCCGGCGCGATAGTATAGGGGTTGATACGGCCAGTCATTTTCTCGGTCCTTTGTCCAGTGGTACTGGAGACATGACGAGACAGAGAATGGATATGTGACATGCGGGTGCAGAAATTTCATACTGCACCGTGCGCAGTGTGTGGATATATGCCAAGCTCGGTTACGCCGACGAGAGCGGACGTTCAGCACTTAAACTGGGAATCCTGAAAGCTGCCTTCCGTTTACCGAGCTGCGCGCGATCGTGACTGATCGACATTGGGACTTTCTGCTCGGTCAGCTTTGGAGCAGGTAAGGCTAGTAGCGGACATTCTGGGCGCGAGGCGCCATGTCCTCGTTTGCTTATTGTCGCCGATCTGCAATGTGGTAGTCGGTCTTGGAGACAGACATTCCTTTTCTAGAGGTCTGGCACTAGGCGCACCGTTGCGTGCACCTGCGCAGGCGTAGACCGTCGCGCTGGTGAGCGTCCAGGGATCGTGCGGCAAGGGTGAGAGGCTCGAGGGCAAGGGCGTCCCATGTGACAGGATCGCATGGCGATGTCAGGTTGCACTTGCTTGATCGGACATTTCATAAGTGTCATCCCCTAGAGTTATGCTGGTCCGCGATATATAAGGTTGGAAGTCGGGCAACAGCGACATGATGCTGCCATCCGGTTGAAGGAACTCGTGGTCCGCGCCAGGAATGAGGTCGGGATCGAGTTGAATCCGCGCATGGGGATTGTGTAGGACCACGGCACCCTCCACCCAACTTTCGGCATAGGCTGGGTCGCGAACGTCCTGATGGAACATGGTCGGGCGCGGGTCATTCGGGTTCCCTTCGCCGCGTGCGATTCCGCTCCGGATCATCCTGACGTCGCGGTTGCCGAAACCCGCGATATAGCCGAGCCGGTTGAACTTGGTGATCGTGCCTTGCGGGTTCAGGAATACAGCGCTGACATTCTCGGATTCGGGCAGCTCGAAGAAGTTCGATGGCTCGCGAGCATTGCCATAAACGTGCTCGGTCAGCCGCTCTATCTGGCGCTTCCCCTCGACCATCGAATGGTGCACGCCGAACACATACTCGATGGCCAGCGGGGTGATCCGGGTCATAGCTGCGGGCGCGTGAAAATCCTGCAGGGCGATTACGAATGGCGCACCATCGATCCTAGGCGCATCCCAGTAGCGCTGCTTGTGATAGAGTTTGCGCGTCAAAGCCCGGGCAAGTTTGATCTGCACATAATTTTCGAGATAGCCGCGGATCTCGTCGTCGGACGTCGGCTGCGGCACTGCTCCCACCTGCGGCGGGTTGGCGGTCGTGGCTTCGATCGCGATGCGACCGCGCGGTCCTGTGAGTAGAAGGTCCGGGACTGCCACGCCCTCTTCATGTGCATAGCCGAGCTCAGTAAACGTCGCGAAAAGATAGAGTTCCCACAGCCGCGGATTGAAGCCCGTACTCTGGAACTGTTCGACGAAATTGCCGTCGGCATCCTCGAAGAAAGGCATCATCGCCTTGATCAGTTCGCGCGCAGGGGAGAAACGTTCCTGCTCGACTAGTACCTTGAAGATTGGATGCAATCTCGCCTCGGCCACAGTCGGCGTGAAAAAATCGACCGGCGTGCCCTCTTCATCACCTTGATGGTAGCTCTCGTCCGGCAACGCCGCATGTTTCTCAATTGCTGCCGCGAGACGATCTTGTGCCTCGGCAAAGGTCGGGTGCGAGACATCCTGATCGATCGCGCGGAAGCGCCCACGCAGGTCCCGCCCCAGGACGATCCATCCGTAGTCATAGTCGAACCGGTCCCAGGTGATGAGACCGATCAGCCGTTCATCTGCAGTTGCGAACCATGCCGCTTCCTGGATGATCAGCACGATCGCCGGCAGACGGGTATACCCGGCCAATGCGTCGAACCGTTGTTGGCTAATCGGGGTTATGGCGTCCGTCCGTGGCAGCCGGTGCCGCACGTTCGCACTTCAGGGGTTCCGAAGTCCTGGGCTTCCATCATTGGACGATCTCGATCTCATCCGCGTCGAACCAGTTGCGTGCGATAAGACCATCGCGAACGGCCATGGGATCGCTCGAGTAATACACGATCGCGAGGCTCTGTTCGGCACGGCTGCAGGTCACGTAGAACAAGCGCCGGGTGCGATCGAGAGACGTCTCCTTGCCAGCCGCCTCATTGTCATGGTCGGCCTTGGTCCTTTCCTTGATGCCCATCAGCTTGCCATAGTTGAACATGAAACCTCGGGCTTCTTGGTCGCTGATCACCACCATCACGCGCGGAAATTCGAGACCTTTCACGCCTTGATGGGTATCGAACCGCGACACACCTCGCACATAGCGATCATAATTCGATATCTGCTCGAACGGAGCATCAAGCGCGAGGCGCCAAGCGCCCGTTTCGCTCTTTGCATCCTCAAGATCTTCAGCGGCCTGCACGTCAGCTTCTTCGAGGGTCTGTTCTTCGGCGACGGGTCCGACTGGCTCGTCAGGCTTCGCGAATGGTGCCAGAATATCCGGGATTGTGAACAGCCCGTTCTCGGCAACGAGGCGCAGAACATCCCGGAGAGTGGGGGAGCCGCCGGTGTGCAGCAGTTGATGCAGCTGGTCGCATGCCGATTTGGCTTCGATGAGCAGGTCGCGTTGGTTCAATCCCGCTTCGGCCAGCCGATCGCGATCGAGCAACGGCGATGTCTTACGGAGTGTCGCAGTGATCGCAAACCTGTCATCTCCGGCTAGCGCTTGCGCCAGCGGAAGCAGTTCGCGGGTGAAGAAACCGATGCCGCGTGCGGAGCCGTCGAGAAGGCCTGTTCGCATCCGTTTGTGATTGTAAAGCGGCTCGAAAAACGCCTCAAACCCGAATCGGCGCGCCGACATCAGATGCTCAAGCGCCAGCGTCTTGATCTCGGCATCGTCCCCCGACCAGAGCGCGTCGCCGGTAACGTCGGCCATTCGAGTCGCAGCGGCGGCCTCGATTTGGGACGGGTTGATACTTGTCTCTGGCGCAAGGAAGATGCGAACGACGCCATCAGGCGCATCTTCGCGCGGACGCTGCTCCTGATTATCGTCCTCGGCACGTATCTGATTGATCAGCCGGATCACACGCTTCGGGCAGCGATGGTTCATAATCTTGCGCGGCCGCGCCCATTCCGGCGGGATGGCATCCGCCAGCTTCTCCATGCCTTCGGCATAAATGCGCTGCATCGTGTCGCCGAACAGCCCGAGGCTGAAGCTGTCCTTGTGCCCGGCTTGTACGTCGAGCAGAGCCTCCATCAGGCGCCGGCTGGTATCCTGGCTTTCGTCGATCAGCAGGACCGGAAACCGCGCGATCAGCAGGCTGCGCAAGCCTGACTTAGTTCGAAGGAATTGCGCGGTCATGGCGATGACCTCGGCATGGTTCAGCGCGTCACGCGTGCGGTTGTCACCGGTCGGGCTGTAGACGAAGCGGATGATCTCGTTCAGGTTCGCATGTCGTCGACGCTTGGACTCGATCGATAGTGCGCGATCCGATGCCGCCTTGGAACCTGCCCGGCCCTTCGCCTGAGCGGCTTCTAGTTCAGCAATTTCCTCGAGCAGATTGGTGGCGAGCCATTCGCGAATATCGGCATCGTATCCGCCGATCAGTGCCCAGGCGAACGCATGGATCGTTGACACCTCGACGCGCGGATCAAATTCCAGACGTTGCTTGATCTCGTCGCAAGCGGCGTTGGTATAGGTGATGACGCCGATCTGCCGACCACTCAACGACAGCTGGCGACCCTGCTTCTCGCATACCGTGCGGATGGCCTCGACCAGCGAACGCGTTTTACCCGAACCCGCACCGGCATAAAGGAAGAAGCTCCTGGGCGCGGCGAGGTCCAAACAGGCAAGGATGGTCGCGTCGGCCTCTGCATCGACCAGTTCGTCGGATACCGCGCTGCTCATACGGCGGACTCAGGCGCAGGGAGGATGTCGACCTGTTTCTTCTTGAGCCGCTCCTGAAGCCAGTCGAGCCCTTCTGCGATGTAGCGCGGAACGGCCAATGTTTCAAAGCCCTCAGCAAGGATGACATCAAGCGCGAACTCGGCCTTCTTGCCGTTGCGTAGTGCGTCATACATCGCCGCGCCGATCACCGGGACACCGCCACCGGCGTTAATCGCGTCACGAAACTTCCGGACCAGTCCGTGTCCGGCGAGCCCTGAAAAGAATTCGAGGTTCTCGAAAGCGAGCGCGTCCTCAAACGTGTATGGGTAGGCGGTCTCCACCACAGTCGCCCCTGGCACCGTCACCGGGAACGGTGTCTGATACGCCACGCGCACAGCAAACAGGGCGTCGTGCGCCGGTTCGAGCGTTTTGGCGGCTGCGTCCGCTGCCATAAGCGCATCGACCTCGATAAGGGACGGCACCCAAGATTTGAGCGTATCATTGTCTGAGTTCTGATTCTTGCCCAGCGCTGGCTGTGCGGATTTGCCGGTGGTCCCGTCGAGTGTGTCGATGTCAGTGATGATCAGGGTCAGTAGGCCGAGATGATCGATCAGAGAACGGAGCCGATGCGCGTGGCTACCGCCGATTTCCAGTAGCGAGATGTAGCTCTGATTGAGCTTCTCATAGTTGGCGCGGATGAAATTCGGCAGCATCATCCGCTCAGCCGGACCCTCGACGAGGATGGCAGCATCGGCGAAAAAGAGATCGACATGTTGCGCGCGCAGGTAGCGGGTCACGAACCGCTGGGTTGCGTCGCCACTGCCGAAAACGTCGTGAAGGTTGATGACAGTGGAGACCGGCACCCGGGCGACCATGCCTGCCGGCAATCGGCGGAAATATCTCAGGCAGTCGAACGGCGTTTCGTGCGCGACGTGGCTCGAATGCGTGCTGACCACGAGCTGGGTCCGCAGCCGAGCGTTTTCGCCCAGATCGTCATGCGCTCGCAGGACGTCATACGCTTTTTTGATGAAGACCTGTTGGACCTGGGCGTGGAGATGTGCCTCCGGCTCTTCGATCAATACAAGATGGAGTGGTTCGATGTTGGCGGCGGCCACGCTCTTCGACGCCTTGCCGACGCGCATCCAGGCATCGCGAAAGCTCATGAGCTTGAAGATCATCGAGATGAGGTTCTGATAGCCGAGGCCATTGTTGTTCTCGGGCAAACGCAGCAGCGGCGTAACCTCACCATTCTCGCTTGTCACATCGACCACAAACGTAACGGCTGCGGAGTGATTGAGGCCGTCAATCGCCTTCAGGCGCGTCGATATCTTTGGCCGCGGATCGGTGACGCCCGGGTATCCCATTTCCTCGACTTCAAGGAACGCAGCCATGAAACTCTCGGTCAGCCGCTGATCGAACGCGTCCTGTGCGGCCTCGATCGCCTGCAATGCGCCGAGATCCCGCGGATCCGGACCCTTGGTCGGGTCGAGATGCTTGGAATAATAACTCCGCAGCTGATCCGAGAGTCGGCTACCCGGTGACCCCGCAGGCGTGTCCTCGTCTTCCTCCTTCGCCGCCTCTTCGCCAAACCCGCGCTGCGCCGGGATGTCATGCACGCGCACGAGGCCTCTCAGGGGGTCTCCTTCAATCGGCAACGACGCTGCGGGCAGGATTTGGGGGAGAGCCCGCAAATGGACCGGTGATGCGAGCTGGTCGGGATCGAGCGTGAATGCCCTGATCGTGAAATGGGTCTTGAGCCGACGGCTGAGGAAGTCGGACAGGCTAGACGGCCAAAGCGTGAGCTTGGGCTGCTGTGCCGGGGGATCGACATTTTCACTCCGCTTTGCGTGGTCGGCCGAGGCGGCCGCCTGCAACTCCGCCGCCTCGGCGACAGCTCGCATGAAATCCTTGTACAGCTCGGACAGATCGTCGGGTTCGTAGCGAAGGCGCACACCCAGTCTGCCGCCCTCCCAATCGAGCGTGGGGATCAGATCGCGGACGTGATGCATCTCGCCTGGTTCGACATGCAGCCACAGATCGAGCGTTGGGAGGACCCCAACCCACGATTCGAGATCGAGCTCGATCAACTCGTCGGAAGCACGTGCAGCGATCCAGCTTTGCCCGATGGCATCGATCGCGGGCCAGTGGCACAGAGTGAAATCGTGGAACTCGAACGGACAACGGCGAGGCGTCAGGAAACGCCGAAGGGCCAGCATCGCCGAGGTTTTGCCGCTGTTATTCGCTCCAACGAACAGGGTCTTGCTTGGTGACAGATCTATGCGCGTCGCCAGCAGCTTGCGAAAATTGGCAACCTCGACGAACTCGATATGCACGTATCATTCCCCCGTATATTCTCACGATGTGTAAGTCATCTATAATGAAATATGCTCGTGAGTGCCCCCTCGTTGAAGGTCTTCACTGATCTGTGACCTCAATAACTTTCTTGGAGCGATTGAGCAGGTAATCGACCATCTTCACGGTGACCGCAAATTTTGCGAATTTTGCGTGCCATGACAATCGCCCGCTTCATCTACATCCGATGAGGCCCCCGCAGCGCCAGCCTCTTCGATCGCAGCATCAGGCTCGAAGCCTTCAGGGTAGATGAAGGGAATATTGGACTCCTTGTTGAGCGAGAGGATAAGGCTCGCGAGGACTGATCGGCCTGCCTTCACATGGCGATGGAGTTCGTCTGTCGGGTCATAGTCAATAGGGCTTGATAGCCAGTCATCGAAGCCTTCGAAGGGAAATGCAGTGCCGAGAAGGACGAGCGGCATGAAGCAAGAAGTATAGATGCTGATCGTCAGGATCGACATGTTCGATTTCGCCCCCCAATGACCGAGCCAATTTTCGTCGGGGTCGGCTTGGATGAACTGGGTCGCTGCGAGATGCCCGCCCGCGAAGCTTGGATGAGCGGTTCCGGAAAGAACCTGACCAAGCTCGCGTTGTTGTTCGGCGAAAAAGTCGGCCGCGTCGTTGGCAGACTGAAAGAACCTGGCCCATGCAGTCCTGATCCGCTTGTGCAGCTTTCCCCGCGCGAGATACTTGAAGTAGAAGGCATTCGACGTCTCAGGGGTGTCGGCCGTCACGAACTCCGCCGCGAGGGCAGGATCGTCGATGATCGCTACGAGCACCTGCATATATTCGGAGACGGAACGCATGAGCGTGCGCGCGGAACTGTCAAAGCCGAGCGTCACTAGATGCCGTATCGAGGTCGTGTCGGAAACCAGCTTGATGAGAATCATGACCATCGACCGTTCGAAATCGGTCATGGCCGCCTCGCCGCGCGAACCGGGACGATAGATGATGCTGAGCAGGCTGATTAGCCAGGAATTGAACTCGTCGAGGATTTCGACCCAGAGATCGAGATGGATCGATTCGAGTTTGTCTCCACGCTCCTTCGACATGGTGATCAGCTCAGCGATCTCGATGCCCAGTCGCTTTCCCGGTTCGAGCGTCTCGCCAGCTTCATTCCAATGGGTGCGCATGTAGGTGCGCAGATTGTCCCTGGCGAAGATCGTTTCCTCCCGATCCATCGCGGTCATCACGCCACGCTCGCCGGGAGGCGGAAAGGATCGTCGATGCCGATACGGTCGGCCTCGCTCAGCAGAAAGTCGAGCCAACCTTCCGGCTCCTCCAACCCCGCGAATTCGGCGGCATAATAGGAACTGAGGCGAATCCAGGCGCGCTGTTTGTTGCCGCCGCACTTGGTGAGCAAGGAGCGGTAGACCGCTCGGCAGCCCACGGCTTCATTGTGGTGCTTCCAGTAAGTCTTGGTGAGTTCGGCGAGTGGCAGGCTGGCCCGGGCATGCTCCTCCGCCGCAACCCAGTCTACCTTATGGGCTTGATTGGGGGTGGCAGTCGCGATGGCCCTCATGTCGCTGAACTGGAAAAGCGCATCCGAAGCAGAGATGTCCGGCCACCGTGATTTCACGCCCGCCATGATCGTCGAACAGTCGAGACAGATCAGGTGCAGCTCGTGGCGATCGATGAAAGCATTGACCGCGAACTCTGCATCTTCGTCATCCGGCACCGAATCCGTGATAATGTATTCGGTATGGCGGACGAGCTTTCCTGCCCAAAGCCTTTTGCGATTGTTCGAGCGACGCAGAATGTCTCGTCGGTCGCGTCCGCAGGCTGGGCACCGCCAGTCGGAGGGCGCGGCCTGCCACAGATCGAAAGCGCCACCGCCATCATAGACCGCAATTTCGGCTTCGGTCGGCCGGCTGACGGCGCGGGGCTTCTTGCGTTCCGCCGTCGCTACGCCGTCGCGCGACACTGAACGCGCCTCGAATGCCTCGACATCCTTCGAGACCATGGTGTGCTGCTCGGGACATTCGCGCAGAAACCAGTTGTGGAGATGGCGATACATTCCCATCGGATTGCCCGCCAACATAGAGGGCTGGTTGCCGGGCTCGAGCGTCATCTCGCCGACGAGTGTCATCACGGCCAGCGTCTCGACGAGGCCGAGCCTGCGGTCGAAATCGAGACGCGCTTCGGCGAAGATCGCGCGGGCAACCT
Organism: Sphingomonadales bacterium; assembly: GCA_006226685.1. GTDB lineage: Bacteria > Pseudomonadota > Alphaproteobacteria > Sphingomonadales > Sphingomonadaceae > Sphingobium. Next base: position 26,450 of record SBGG01000060.1, on the reverse strand, counting down.
CAACATCGATCTGATGCTCGGCGTTGGGACGCGCCGTCACGAAGCGACGGATCTCGCTAGGCCGAAAACTAAAACTGCGAGGGATTTCCTGCAGCTTCGCCTTCACAGCACCGTCGGCGCCGTTGCAGTCCAGGCAGACCGTACTTGGCTCGAATCGTGCGACGAGCCTCGAACCGAGCTTCTCGAGATGGGCGGTGTCTGGTGGAATGACAGCGCGCCATTGCGGCCCTAGCTTGGCGTGCAGGATCGATTTGAAATGGTCGGTTAGATGGTCGTGATGGATATCTAGGCGCGCGAGGAGAACGCCGGCGCTTGAAAGCCGCAGGAGATCGGGCTTGCGCCGACCGCAACCCGGGCAATCCCAGTCTGGAGAGCGCGATGCCCAATTCTCATCGAGGTCCAGTTTCTCGGTGCCAAAGCGACGCATGGCTGCCTTGATTGCAGATGACCAGCGGCCATCGCGCTCGACGTAAAGGCCTTCAAGTTGTTCGTCGGTCAACGAGCTCAGCTTGGGGATGCCAAACTCGATGACGTGCCAATCGACCAAGGTCGGACTCCCGCAGTCAGTTCTTCAATTGTTCTCATATTTAAAGGTCGATAGATCAAGAGCAATGTGCTGATGAGTGGAGATAAACGGAGTCTATGAACGCGTCAGCGGCAGCCGTAGAGAATTCGAGGAATGGGCTGATCATGATAACTGATCGGGGGGGGGCGATATGAGCAGCTTACAAGAGATGATCGACGATGCCTGGGACCAAATGGACATGGGCGAATATGCCCACGCCGCCGATCTCGCCCGGCAGGCGCTCGAAGCACAGCCCGACGCGATCGATGCTTACGTAGTGCTTGCCCAGACGTGCGGTGTGGCCGCTGAAGCAATTGCATTGCTGCGTGAGGCCGTGCTCATTGGCAACCGAACTGGTAGGGCGAGCGATGGAGATGACACGACGGAATGCCCTTATGACCGTCGCGCCCATGTTCGCGCGATTGGCAATCTCGCTCGGTTGCTCTGGGCTGATGGCCGTGCCCACCACCGGGTCGAGGCGCTCAAGCATGCGCGCCGCGCGTTCCGCCTTGATCCCGATGATCGCGCCGGCACCAGACTCCTATTGATGGCCTGGGAGGCTACGGCCGGAAACTGGCCGGCAGCTCGACGCGTCACTCGGCGATGTCGTGATGAGGGGCGCACCGAGGTCCGCTATTGGCTGGCGCTCCATGCCTTTCGTGATGGATCGGCTGATGCCGATATGCTGCTAGTACAGGCTATCAAAACCAACCCACATGTCGTGGCAGCGTTACAAGGGCGTTTGCTGGCGCTGCATCTGCCCGAGGAATCTCATGGGTTCGGTTCGCCCGATGAGGCTGCGCTTTATGCGTCCGATGCGCGGAACGCATGGAAATCGACGCCAGGCGCACTTGCCTGGCTTGCTGCCGCCGAAGCCTGAACGATGGCGAGTGACCGTCTTTACATTGTCGGCAACGGCTTTGATCTCCATCACGGCATCGCGTCGACCTATCGACATTTTGCCGCCTGGCTCGCGCAGGTCGATCACCGCATATTCCGATTGGTCGAGGAGTATTTCTCAGCCGACGAGGAATTTTGGGCCGACTTCGAGCAACGGCTCGCCGAGTTCGACGCGGACCAGGCCGTCGACTACGCGATGCAGTTCCATTCCGACGAGCGGCACGGCGACTTTCAGTATGAGTGCGAGCAGATCGCGACCGGGCTTTCAAGCGGCCTGCGCGGGTGCTTCGCCGAGTGGATCAGAGGTCTGCAGATCCCCGTCCGCGGCGAGATCGCCCAACCAATCGTGATCGATCCAGATGCCCTTTTTTTTGAGCTTCAACTACACGCCGACGCTGGAGTGCACCTACAGCGTCCCGCGCGGTCAGATCCTGCACATCCACGGCTACGGCGGCGACCCAACGGAGACGCTGGTCCTAGGGCATGGGTGGGAGCGACGCCCGGAGGAAAAACTCAAGTCCAAACCTGTGGGGCCGGACGATGACTGGCGTATCCGCGATGGCATGGACTATCTCGACGGCTATTTCACCGAGACCTTCAAACCCACGGTAGAGCTGATCGCGAAGCATCAGGCGTTCTTCGACGGGCTGTCCCATGTACGCGATATTTTCATCTTGGGGCATGGGCTCGCTGACGTCGACGAGCCCTATTTCTCGAAGATCATGGATCGAGTCGATCTCAATGCAACGCGCTGGACCGTCAGCACCCTCCATGATCTCGCCGAACGGCGTGCGTGTTTCGGCGCCTATGGTATCCCACCGCATCTTGTGCGCTATCTGGCGATGACCGACTTCGACTGATCTCCTGGCAACTCAGTTCGGAGTCTTCGCGACTGTTTCACTGACATTCGTGCCTAGTAGCACCATCAGTTCGTCGGCATCGGCCGGCGATACCTGACACTGGATCGCCTCCGCGCCGTGATCGCGCAGCCAGGAAAAACGGTGCCGTCCGTCTGTGAAGGTAATCCGGCCATGGGACTTGAGATTGATGACCAGCATGTTGCTGTAGGAGTATTTCGCAAACCATTCCCCAGCTTTGGCATAGCGACGATCCTGACCATTGGCTCCGCCCGGCACAATATATTGGTCAGCACGTTGCCATGCCGCATCGACCTTCACGACATCAAGCCAGAGCGCGACATCCGGTTCGTAATCCTCCCACCCTTCCGCCGCCGGAATATAGCGCCATTCGATCATCTGGTTCGGCATGGGTAGCGGTTTCTCAAGAAATGCGGTGGACGATGATGTTTGATTAGTGTGGTGGGGAGGAGTCGAACCTCCCCTACGGTGCAAACGGCTAATCGTGTCCCGCTACTCCCGGACAGTCACTACATGGATCGGCGCGCCACCAAGGCACCACAACACCGTATGCTTCACCACGCCCGCAAGGTCGAAGAGTTTGTCCATGCTGATCTCCATCGCAAGTTGCAGGCCGACGCCTAGGTCAATCTGAAACAGAGTGATGCTCAGCAGCGACGCGATCCACACCGTGACGGCTACCGGGAACTTGGAAAACGACTTTGACGCCGAACCAAACTCGCCCATGATGTAAGTGGCTGTGACGGCGAGACAAGGCCACCGCTTTGACGGCTAGGCTTCTTCGTTTCGTGATTGGTGATACGATACGGCGCGGAGGGGCGACTTGGCGAAAGAATTTGATCCGGGGAATCTTGTGATCGTCGGTGCGGGCTTCTCCTTCAGTGCCGGCCTGCCGTTAGCTGGTGGTTTCACCAAAGAGCTGTTGAGTTTGGGGCGTGTGGTCGCTGATGGCCCTAGCGCGCGACAAATCGCGTTTATCAAAAGCTTTGCTGACCAGGTCTTCGGCGAGGGCGCATCCCGCACGCCGGACGAGTGGCCTGATCTCGAGGACATCTTCACGCTCGTCGATCTGTCCGCCAATACCGGCCATCATCTTGGTCCGCATTATTCAGCGGCCGATCTGCGCGTGGTTCGTCGTGCAATCATCGTGCGAATGATTCGGATGCTTTCCCAAGCATATAGACGCAGGCAGCGTTCGCCAGACGCCGGCTGGCGGGCGCTGGAGACATTCTTCGGCGGGTTTAGAGCCGATATCAGCGCGGTCCTTAGCATGAACTGGGACACGGTATTCGAGCGTGGCATGGCGCGCGCCCAAACGCTTCGGCGTGTGGACTATGGATGTCATGCGCGGGCCGTCATGTTCGATGGCAACAGCCTGATCGACCGGCCGCTCACAGGCGATTCGCTCCACATTCTCAAGCCGCACGGCTCGGTCAACTGGCTCTACTGCGATGCGTGTCGCGAGACTTTCTGGGTGCCACCAAGCGATACCGATCAGGTCGCACAGACCCTGTTCCGTCGGCAAGACTGGGCGGTACTGCCGAAGTCAAAGTCCAAGTTGCCTGCGATCAGGACCGCTGCTTGCCCCCATTGCTATACGCAGAGCCTAGGTACACGATTTGCGACCTTCAGCTATCGCAAGGCGCTTGATTTTCCGATGCACTCGGCCAGTTGGCGAACGGCAGAGCAGTATCTGAAGGGTGCCGCCGACTGGGTCTTCATCGGTTATTCGATGCCTGCAGCCGATTTCGAGTTCAAACATCTTTTGAAGCGGGTGCAACTGACAGAGGGAGATAGGCCCAATATCACCGTTATTACCGGTGGTAGAGATGCTGACGTGACGATTGATCGCTACAAAAAGTTTTTCGGTGACGTGAAGGGCAAGCGTTTCTTCTTCAGGAACGGGCTAGACGCTAATGCTCTCCGACATCTCAAGGATATCAAGGTGCTCCGGGCCTAACGGGAAAAGCGCTGCTAAATCCTGATACCGTTGCTGGGCAGGCTAAGGATATCGGCCCCACAGGCTCTGCAGATGGAAAAGCCGACTGTCTGCACGTGAGGATGAAAGTTTGCCCTTGGAATGGTGACAAAGGGTCGCTCCCGGGAGCCGATGTCGAGGCATTCCAATGTCAGCTATCCCGTTTTCGTGTCTGCGAAGCTGCCTTTCCGGATCGTCCCAAAACCTGCCATCTGCATTTCTCTCTCATAGTCTATCGAGGGCATGGTAAAGGGGAGATCTGCCGACGATTATTCGGCCATACCAACTGGAATCAAGGCTCCCAGACGAAGTGAGACACATAGCCCCAATATGACTGGCTGCCGTTGGCGGTATCGAACAGAATTTCCTGCATATTGCCAACCTGCTGAAGCCGGACACCTTGCTCGCCTTCGCGGAGATAGCGGCATCCCAAGGCCAGAGCCTGATCCGAGCGCCTTGCATTATGGAGGTTCAGGGCTCTCTCCAAATCGAAGAGTTTGGGGCAAACGATTGCTGTGGATTTTGCTGTGACCCGGTTTCTGTCCACTTGGACCGGAAGGGGGTTTACCCCTCTCCAGTCCCTGACACTGGAGTTTGCCAATGCCTCTTCAGCTGCGGCTTTACGCTCATGAACGCGTTTCGCTTCTTCAGTGGCTTCGCGGGTAAACTCTTCATGCAGCCGCCGCTCTTTGATTAAGGCCTCACCCGTCAGTGGCTCTAGCCCAGGAACATCGGTATTCATCGGCGTTGTCATTTCACCGGCAGCAAGTGGACGTGACGTATCCTCGGTTCCAAAAAAATTCTTCAACCCGACAAACGCTGCGATAATTGCGAATGGAACGAAGAACTGAGCGACCTTTTTCAGCATGTCGTTTCCCCAATGCCTTCGGCCTCGAAAATGGCGATGTCCGCAATCACCCGTTTGATAGCTGCAACCCAGCTACCCTGATGCGCCGGGAGAAACTGCTCGATCCTCGGGCCGGAGCGCCCGTGAACTGCAACATATTTGTTGTTCGGTTCGTCGATCACGACACCACCGACCATCCTAGCGAGCGCTTGGAAGTAGGGGCGCCAGATCGCCTCCGGCAAAGTCCATGATGCCGGGTTAGGCCAGAACGTGCCATTCTTCATGATGTAGCCGAAATTGATTGGCTTCTCGCGATCAGCCAGATCGAGCTTCAGGTTCAGGCTGGCCTTGAGGTCGGGATAGACGCCCAGCGGTTCCAGTGCCGAGAGGAATGCCTGAATCGCGGCGGGCAGCGACGGATCGCGGTTCGCTATCATATCCCAGAAGTCCGTCGAGCTGATCGACTGCGGCCCCTTCTGGGCAGCGGCAGGAATGGAATGAATGGTGGTCGCCCCATTCTCGACGCGGACGATACCGCGCTCAATCATCACCGTCCTAGCCAGCGTGCTGGGCACCGCGAGAATGTCGCCTGCCGGGTTCCGCCATGTGGCAAGCTCGACGAGCGCGAAGGTAAAATGCGCACCAGCATGACTTTGCAGCAGATCACTGAGTGCCTCTGTCTCCGCCCTGATCCCGTCGCCCAGGACGATGACCAGCATTCTGCCTCGCCTCAGGTTCAGGGAGACAGCATCGATGAACTCGGCCTCTTCCAGAGCTTCAGGATGGTCACGAACAAGGTTATATAGGCGTCGCGGCGCCTGCTGCCCCCGCGCAATGGCCGCCTCGAACGTCTCGAATCCCATCAGGCTGAGCGCCGCGACATAGTCCAGCGCCTGCGCGACCACCTCGCGTCGCATCTGACTGTTCCGCCATAGCTTGGTTTCGACCAGCACGATGTCACCGGACGGGGTGAGATAGAGATTGTCGATGTAGCCGTGTCCGCAGGGGACTTCGCGGGCAACCGCAATCAGATCGCCGAACCCTGGCTCGATGTCCGAGATCGGCAGGATAGCCGGGTGATCATGGATCAGCGCCTGAAGCCAGTTTTCATCATGCAGGCCGCCCCCGAGACGAACGCGCGTCAACGCGCTGCAATTGTTGTCGCTGGTGATGAGAATCGGAGTTGCCCTATGTCGTGCCATACCCCTTCTCTGCGTGATCGGCGTAACTGCGTCCAGAAAAATGAGACTCATAAGTCGTGGGCTAATCAGTCGCATGAACTGATTGTCCGCCGTGATGGACGTCCACAAGCGCATAGGTTGGAATCTCAGGCGGTTGCGGAAGGAACGCGGGATCACGCAAGAAGATTTCGCGACCGACAGCGACTTCGATCGCGGATATATCAGCGGGGTGGAACGCGGAGTCCGCAATCCGTCGGTGAAGGTGCTGGTCAGGATCGCCGATGCTTTGAAGGTCGACGTCGCCGAACTGTTCGATGCGGAGAAAGCAACGGAGTTTTCTGGCAAGCGCCATATCGAAACATAGCCTGATCACCAGGCAGCAACGATGACGGGATTGCACAATTGTTCCGGTTGAAGCAGGTTCAGGCCATGAACAATGCTCGGACCAGATTGATCCGTCTCCATCGCGACGTGCGTCAGATCACTTGGATGGTGGCGGCTACGATTGTGCTTGAACTTGTCCTGCTCATGAAGGGCTTTTGGGGACAATGAAGGCGTAGCAATCGACACCCGCTCCCTTCTTTCCTCCTTTCAGTGCAATTAATTGCACAAAGCTATTTGCGCTCAAAGCTCGGAAATCAGCCATTTTTTGAATCAATATCCATTGCCTGAGGGTGTCTTTTCCATAGGAAATAAGTCCCAACAACATCAAAGGTTTAAGCAGGTGAAAGGGACAAAATCGAAGGCGCCCAGGGTGCCGCAGGCGTTCATCGAGATGATCGGCGATCACTTCCTGGAAGCGGCGCGCTATTTGCGCGAGATACAGGACGAGCATCCCGACGATTTCATGTCGGTCGCGAGAAAGCTGAAGATCGGGCGTCGTAAAGCCTATGCGCTTGCGAGGATTGACCGCCGCTTCCATGATCTGGGCATCGCGCCGGATCGGCTACGGCGTATAGGATGGACCAAGCTCCAGATCATCGCCTCCCGGATCGGCAAGGACAATCACGAGGAGCTTCTCGATCTTGCCGAGACGCATTCCGCCTATGAACTCAAGAAGCTGATGGAGGGTGAGGAGCCGGACCCCGATGCCCGCTGTATCGTCCTGCATCTGGCCCCTGATCAGTATAAGATATTCCAGCTTGCGATCACGGCCTATGGTGGCGTCAAATCCGGCAGGGGGCTGGGCGACAAGGAGGCGGCCTTGACCGAGGCGCTGGCCAAGCTGCTTTCCAGCAGCCATTCCGGCTGAGCCCTGCTTCCGCCAGGCAGTCGGAAAGCGCTGCCCTGGTCGCATTTTGCTCCAGGGCCTCGACGGACACTTGAACTGCCTGGCGGGTTCGGCATCATCCCCCTCATCAAGCATGAGGAACAGGCAAATGAGCAACACGGGTCGGCAGGGACCAACCCTTGAAGACATTGAGGAGCATGAGACGGCCCTATGGATCTACGAACAACTCGGTCGGATCGAAGCTCTTGTCCGCGCGCATGGAGCCGATGATGAGATGCTGGAAGCGATCAGTTACCTTCGCGACGAGAATAACCGTTGGTCCATACCGCAAGTGGAGGAACTGGAGCGTGCTGGGCTTCTGGCTTTGCCGGATGACGAAGCAGTTCGCCACTGATCAGCCGCCATCCGCTGCCCTCCTCCCGAGGTCGGAAGCCCAGGTGGAGCACAGCGTGTCCCACCCCCGAATTTTCTTGATGATTTCCGCACAGTCCTGATCATTATGCCCAACCACTAACGCCGCCGACGAGGCGCCGAGGTGGTTGTCAGGCGATGATCCGCTGCCCCGTGGCAGCGTGATCGCACAGCCCAGCAGTCTCCTCCCGGTGGCGTGGCCCATCGGTAGAAGGAGACCCAAGGTGCTTAATCTCAACCGCAGGAAGGCCGCCAGCCCGGTTCAGCCCCTGCTCAAATCCACGACGCCCGCTCCGGTCATCGCCATGCCCGTCGAACTTCTGACGGTGCGTCAGGCCGCGATCTTCGCCCAGGTGTCGCAGCCCACCATCCGCCGCTGGATACGCGACGAGGGACTGCGCGCCTACCGATCCAAGGAAAGAGGCCGGGTCAGGATCGACAAGGCGGACCTCGTCAAGTTCCTCAAAGGTGAAGTGATTTGATCCTTGTGAATACCCCAAATAACTACACTCAGGGAATAATATACAAGGGATTTCACTAATTAGCACGTTTGATAAACGGTGAGTAACAATGAGCAATAATGACCATAACAATCACCAATCAGGGTCTCAAAAATCGATCTTGACCTTAGAGCACCTGCGCGAATACCTTCTCGAATGCGACCTGAGCGATGTGGAGCGTACCCAGCTACGTTCCGCCGTCAAGCGCGCCGATGACCTGGTCGGCCAAGGCCTGCTCGACCTGCCTGCCAACCAACGTATGCTCTTCGAGAAACTGGATCGCTTGTCACCCGCAATGGCAGGGATGAGCGAGCAATCCTACGCCAATTTGAAATCGAGGCTGCGCAAAGCATTTCGGCTGGCGCAGGGGCGTTTGCTTAATCCCCGTTCGCGCTTCCCGCTCACGGGCGAATGGGGGGCGCTTCAGAAAATGCTCGATGTGAAAATGCAGCGCTCGACCTCGCGCCTGTTCCACTTCGCTGCCGGGCTGGGCGTCGTGCCGCGCCACATGTCTGATGCGGTGATCGAACGCTTCGAGGCGCATCTGCGTGACGAAGCCATGATCGGGGACTGGGAGCGCGTCGTCGGCAACAGCGTCAAGGCATGGAACCGGCTGGCGGATTCCAAGGAAGACCTGCCAGCGTTAACGCCTCCGCCTGCCAAGCGAACCAGTTACTGGATTCCTCAGGCGGAATGGTCTGAAGAGCTGCTGGCGCAACTCGACGCCTTCACCGGGTGGCTGGGCTCAGCATCGGGCTACGATCGCAAGCGCAAAAAGCCGCTTAAGCCAACCACGGTCCAGCAATATCGCCACATCGTGGCGATCAGCGTGTCAGCCCTCGTCCATAGCGGAGTGCCCATGTCGGACCTCGCCACACTCGCGGATGTCATCCGCCCGGAGCGTGTCGATCAGGTCCTGCGGTATCTTTACGCTCGCACAGGAGACCAGGTTACGCCGCTGATGTTTCAGCTGGCGTTGCGCGTGCGGATCATCGCCCGCTGGTGCGATCTGCCCCAGCAGGACCTGGATGGCCTTGAGGAGATAGTTGATGACCTCAAGGGATTGTATGAGCCTAAGCGCGGCATGACGGCGAAGAACCGGAAGCTGCTGGACAGATTGGAGGATCAGCGCTTCGCCGATCAGGTGCAGTTGCTGCCGTTCATTCTGCTCGACCGCGCCCTCAAGAACCCGAACAAAGCCTGGGCGCCTGCGTTGGTCCGCACCGCCATGGCGACCGAGGTGCTGCTCGTTTGCAGCGTTCGCCGCGCCAACCTCATCGACCTCGAACTCGGCAAGTCGATCCGCAAGATCGGTCACGGCAAGGATGCCTTCTGGGTCATCGAGCGAAATGGCGTGGAGGTGAAAAACGAAGAAGACTTGCGGTTCAAGCTGGAGGGTTCGACCGTCGAGTTGTTGGAGTTGTATCTCCGCGACTGGAGACCGAGGCTGTGTCCCCTTCCGTCGCCCTGGTTGTTCCCGGCAGCAGATGGAACCTGCCTCGATCCCAAGATCATGGCTCATGCGGTCGGGGCGCAGTCGAAGCGCGTGCTGGGCGTAGCCATCACGCCGCATCAGTTCCGGCATATCTCTGCGGCTCTGTGGATGAAGGACAATCCCGAGGGCATATTCACGATCAGCCAGCATCTCGGTCACCGCGATGTCAACACGACACGGCGCTACTACGCCCCGCCGCAACAGCGGCAAGCTTCGCGCCATTTCCAGGAGCATATTCTGCGCAGCCGCGAAACGGCGAGGATCAGGATCAAACGCACGAACCGCCGCAAGAGCGGCAATGGCGGCTTCAATCAAGGGGGAGACCTGCTGTGAGCATTCCCCTGTGCATCAAGCGCCACGCCTGGCCCGTCATCGACCAGTTGCGTTACCGCGACGCCCGCGAGGTCACGAGCTTTCGCGGCGGTCGGAAGCCCGCTCGTAAATGGAGCCCGGCCCGGTGCCGTAATGTTGAACAGGGCTATGGCCAGTGGTTGTCGTTTCTCGCACGCAATAGTTGGCTGGACGCTGAGACTCCGCCCGAAGGCAGAGTGACTCCTGATCGCGTGCACCTATTCGTCTGTCAGCTTCAGGGCCGGGTGTCGTCGTGCAGCGTCGGGATGATCTTCGAGGGCTTTGCCCGCATGATCATGGTCATGGCTCCTGACGGTGACTGGACCTTGCTGCGGATCGTCATCACCAACCTCAAGGCCAACGCCAGGCCGGAAAAGGACAAGCGCAGCCATATGGTCGATGCGCGTCAGCTTCTGGCGCTGGGTGTCGATCTCATGCACCAGGCTGTTGAGATGGGTGATCGCTATCATGCCGCCACCTGCATACGCGACGGTCTGATCATTACTGTCCTGACGAGTTGTCCGATGAGGATCAGCAACCTGACGGCGATCGAGATCGGACGGCATCTGCTGTTCGACGACGATCGCTACTGCCTCTTCTTCACCGAGAAGGAAACCAAAACAGCTCGGTCCTACCAGGCGGAACTATCCCCGGCGCTCAACCCCTATATCGACATCTGGCTCCGGGATCATAGACGTAGGCTGCTGGCGCGCGGCAATGGCGTGAAGACCGATCGGCTCTGGATCAATCGCTGGGGCGGTCCGATGCGTGACGGACCAATTCGCGCCCAGATCGAGAAGCGCACCGAGGTCGCTTTTGGCCGTCATGTCTGGCCGCACCTAGCTCGCAGCATTGCCGCGACCAGCTTCGTCGATCACGACCCGGCCATGGTGACGCTGGTATCCGACCTGCTCGGCCATAGCGACCAGCGGACTGCACATAAACACTACATCCTCGCGGATGCTGCAATCGCCCATGCGGCTGTGCAGACAGCGTTGGAGGCACGCAGAACTGCTGCTTTGGCGCGGCTGAAGGAGCGCCATTATGCATGATGATCGCGTGCAATCCGTTGCAATCGCGCGCACGCGCGATCACGCCTCTCGCGCTAGTGGGATAAGGCTTATCCCACTGGAAAAATTGGGTCTTGGTTGCATCGGCCTGTCGCCCTTAGACAATGGGAGATGGACGCCAAGCCCGCCTCCTGCCCCGCATCGAAGGGCCGCCCTGCGCCGAAGCGCAGTGGCAGGATCGTCATCCGGCGCAGGCGGGCTATGCCTCCGCCACCGGCCAGACAACCGACCGACGGTGAGCAGGTCGTGGTCAGTGACTTCTCGGCGGCGATGCCGGTGTTGCGAGACGAGGTGGCGATCCTGCGCGCCTATCTGGGCAGGGAGATCGACGCGATCCTGTTCGACCAGGAGTGACCGGCCATGACCCGCGCGGCAATCTATGTCCGCGTGTCGACTGCACGGCAGGCTGAGCGAGACCTCTCGATCCCCGACCAGATCGTCCAGTGCCGCACATGGTGCCAGCGGCAGGGCATCGAGGTGGTTCAGGTCTTCTCCGAGCCGGGGGCCTCCGCGCTGGACGAGGATCGGCCCGTCTTCCAAGAAATGATCCACACGGCGAAACGGACGGACAAACCGTTCGATCTCGTGGTGGTGCATTCGCTGAGCCGGTTCAGCCGCGACTCGTTGCATTCCGAACTCTACATCCGCGAGTTGCGCAAGGCTGGGGTCGAACTGGTCTCGATCACGCAGGACGTCGGGCAGGACCCGACCGGCGAGATGTTCCGCAAGCTGCTGCACATTTTCGACGAGCATCAGAGCCGGGAGACAGCGAAACACGTCCATCGCGCCATGTTGGAGAATGCCCGCCAAGGCTTCTGGAACGGCTCGCGACCGCCCTATGGCTATGGCGTCGAGATCGCCGAGCGGCGGGGCAGCAAAGACAAGAAGGTGCTGGTCGTCCGCGACGCCGAGGCGCGCGTCGTCCGCATGATCTTCGATATGGCAGCAGGTGTGGATGGGCGACCGATGGGCGTGAAGGCAATTGCCACATGGCTCAACGAGCGCGGTATCCTTCGGCGGGGACGCAGGTTCTCGACCGGAGGTGTCCACGCTATCCTGACGGCGAGCACCTATCATGGACAACATTACTTCAATCGCACCGACAGTCGGAACGACCGGCCCCGTCCTCCTTCCGAATGGATACCGCTCGCTGTCCCGGCGATCATCGACGAAAAGACTTTCAACGCCGCGCAGGCGCTTCTGCAAAGCCGCGCGCCCAAGCGGGTGGCGCCGCGCCTGGTCAACACGCCGACGCTGCTCGCTGGGGTGGCCCGATGCGGCAATTGCGGCGCTGCGTTGATCCAGAACACCGGCAAGGGTGGACAGTATCGCTATTACTGTTGCTCGCGCCGTCTCAAGGAAGGCCCCTTCGGCTGCAAGGGGCTGCGCATGCCGATGGACAAACTCGACGGCATCGTGATCGGCGAGGTGACGAAGCAGATATTGCAACCTGAGCACCTGGTCGGCCTGCTCAGCGATTATCTACGCACAGCAATCGAACGCGAGGATCGCAATCGCAATCGGCTGCGGCAGATGCGCCAGGACCACAAGGAAGCCGAAGCGGGCATCGCCCGGCTGCTGGAGCTGGTCGAGAAAGGCCTGATGGATGCCGAGGATGCTTCCATGCGTGAGCGGCTGGTCAATCTGCGGTTCCGCCGGGATGAACTCGCCGAGCAGATATCTGATCTCAACCGTCGCCTCGCCATGGCCGAGCCGGTTATCACGCCTGCCAAGATCGAAAAGCTGGCCGTGCTCCTGCGGGACAAGCTGCATCATGGACCGCCTGACCTGCGGCAAGCCTATGCTCGGCTGCTACTCAGCGAGATCCGTGTCCAACCCCATGAAATCCGCATCAGCGGCTCCAAAGCCGTGCTGGCCCGGAGTGCGGCAGCGGGCGTGGCCAAAACCACGCCCGCAGTTCTCTCTTTTGTTCGAGAATGGTGCACCCGAGAGGATTCGAACCTCTGGCCTCTGCCTTCGGAGAATTAAAACAGGGGCCACGCCACGGCTCCCTAATCTACCTTGATCTACGCTGATACGCGCTAATGCTCTATATTCATTAGCTTTTTCTACAGTTAGGATACGCCGTGGGTACGCTATTCTAACCGGGAGTTCGCTCCCACCTGCTTCCGTGGTGCTTCCGCGGAAGCAGGACCAGATGCCGGAGATTCGTCGCAATGGCAAAGATCAACAAGCGCAATGTGGATGCCGCACCGACCCAGGAAAAGGACTATTTTCTTTGGGACGATGAACTGCCCGGCTTTGGGCTGAGGGTCTTCGCATCAGGAAAGCGCAGCTATCTCGTCCAGTATCGCGCCCTCGGGCGGACGCGCCGGTTCACGATTGGATTGCATGGCGTGTGGACGCCCGAGCTTGCTCGCAAGGAAGCGAAGGTGCTTCTGGGGCGCATCGCGCAGGGCGAGAATCCCGCCGAGGAACGGCAGCTCGACCATAAGGCAATCACGGTCAAGGAGCTTTGCGACCTCTATCTCAAGGATCTGGAGTCCGGTCTGATCCTTGGCAAAGGCGGTCGGCCCAAGCGCCCAGGAACCATCGTTTCCGACAAGGGGCGCATCCTCCGCCATATCGTACCGTTGATCGGGACGCGCCGGGTAAAGGATCTGACCAAGGCCGACGTCACCAAGGTTCTGAAAGATGTGATGGCGGGTAAGACCCGGCGAAACGTGAAGACCAAGAATTTGCGTGGCCGTTCTATCGTCAAGGGCGGGGCCGGTACGGCGAACCGCACGGTCGGTCTGCTCGGTGGTATCCTGACCTATGCGAAGGACGCGGGGATCATCGACGTCAACCCTGCCGCCGGTGTGAAGAAACCGAAAGACCAGGTCCGAACCCGGCGCCTGACCGAAGCCGAATATCGAATCTTCGGCGAGATACTCGAAGAAGCTGGGCGGAATCCCAACTACGCCATGACGGTAGAGATCGCTCGCAATATCGCCCTGACCGGAGCGCGGCGCAGCGAGATCATCGGTCTGGAATGGAGCGAGTTCGATGCGGATAGTAGCTGCCTGCGGCTCAACGACAGCAAGGAGGGCGCGTCGGTTCGCCCGATTGGCCTGTGCGTCGTGGAAAGGCTTGAGAGCCTGCGCCCGGTTGAAGAACAGACTTTCGTGTTCCCAGGAATTCGAAAGCACGATCAGGCATTCGGCGGTTTTCCGCGCCAGTGGAAGGCGATCTTCAAGGGCACCGAGCTGGAATGGATGACGCCCCATGTCCTGCGCCACAGCTTCGCCAGCCTTGGCAATGATCTCGGTTTCACCGAGGCGACAATCTCCGCGATCGTTGGGCACTCGCGCCACAGCGTGACGAGTAAATACATCCACACGCTCGACACCGCGCTCATCATGGCGGCCGATACGATCTCGGGCTACATTCAGGGCTTGCTGCACGGCATGGCGTTCAAGCACACGTCCTACGCGCTCGATCGCCAGTCGCGGCAAGCTGCGCTGTCGCGATTCCTCGGGTTTGACGATGGGGAGAATGCGTTCGGTGCGAATGATGCGGCAGCGGCGCAGATGGCGGCCTGAGGCTCGATTTCTGCAGGCGCAGTATGGACGGCGACACATAGCCAGTCTGGTCGACTGCAATTCGAATTGATCGACCGCGCCGTGGACGGCTATGGCGGTGACGGGGGGATGTTTTGGATAACACGCAACGCTTTGGGTACGGGCTGAAGTTTGAGAATGCCTTCTTGCGGGAGCGGGGTAAGGCGTTTGAAACGCTGTTCGCCCGTATCATGGCCCACGCCCACCCCGGCGATTTCCAGCCAGTTCGCCCCTACGGTCCGCGCGGCGATTTGAAATGTGACGGCTATCGGGCCAGCGATGGAACGGTTTTCCAATGCTACGCGCCGGATGCCATGAGAGTCGATCCACTCCTCGCGAAGATTGACGAAGACTTCAATGGCGCCATTCAGCACTGGGCTGCGAGGATGCAGCGGTGGGAGTTCGTCCACAACGATCAGCGGGGCCTTGCTGCTCAAGCGGTCCAGAAACTGGCCGATTTAGGGACGGCGAACCCGAACGTGGTCCTCGCGGTCTGCGGCGAAGCGGAATTGCGTGCCATCGTGATGAGCTTGGCCCTTCACCAGCTCGAAGATCTTTTCGGAGCTGTCCCGTCAGATCGGACGTTGGAACGACTAGACTTTGCTGCTTTGCGGCCGGTCCTGCTCGCAATTCAACGCAAGGAGCCAGACACCCATCCACCGCTGGCCGCTCCGTCGGCTGCCAAACTCGATTACAATGCGTTGTCGCAGGATGCTGCCGGGCTGCTCCGGCAGGGCCGGCGGCGGGAACAACTGGTCGAGGCGTTCTTCGCGGCATGGCCCGACCCTGATTTTGGAGAAGAGATCGCGCAGGGCTTCCGACTGCGCTATCAGGCGCTCAAGGGTGCCGGCTTGCCGGCAGACGAAATCTTCGGCGAGCTTCAAGCGTTTGCCGGCGGGATGACGGGAGAACCGGCCCGGCAAGGCGCGGTTCTTGCCGTGCTGTCCTATTTTTTTGAGCGTTGCGACATTTTCGAGGATGTGATTCGAGTCGATGTGACATGATACTGCCGACCAAACATATCCGTCCGGATCGGGCGCTTCTCGCGGTTGGCGCCGACGTACTTGGCTGTCTGCGCGAGCCGATGACAGTGTCGCGGTTGTGGGATGAGATCAGGTCGGCGCGGGCCGATCGGGCGGTGTCCGCACCGATCAGCTATGACTGGTTCGTGCTGGCTCTCGATCTGCTGTTCATGGTGAAAGCCGTGCATTTCGATCGCGGCCTGCTCCAGAAGACCGCGTCATGATCCACGGCCTCAGCAGTGATCTTCCGACGTTCAAGAGCCTAACCTTCCGTCCCGGCCTTAATATCCTGCTCGCGGACAAGAGCGCCGGGGCGACTGATCGGCAATCGCGCAACGGAGCGGGCAAGACCAGTCTCGTCGAGCTGATCCACTTTCTGTTCGGGGCGAATGCCGGGAAGGACAGCATCTTTCGATCCAGTGCTTTGGTGGGGCACACATTCGAGGCGAGGGTCGACGTTGGCACCACCCTCGTCGACGTGGCCCGCTCCGGAGCCAAGCCATCGCGCGTCGTGATCCAGGGCGACGCTGCAAGCTGGCCCATCCCGCCGTCGCTGGACGTGAAAACTGGCGACCAGATCATCAGCAACGAGAACTGGCGGAGTGTCCTCGGGGCGTTGATGTTCGGCCTAAACGCCGATTCCGATGGAGACGAGAACGTCCGTTACCGGCCCTCGTTTCGTTCCCTGTTTTCCTATTTCGTGCGCCGACAGAACAGCGATGGTTTCCTGTCGCCAACCCAGCAATCATCCAAGCAGCAAGGATGGGACCAGCAGGTCGCCATCAGCTTCCTGCTGGGCCTGGATGCGGCCGTCCCGCAGCAATTTCAGGAAGTTCGGACGCGCGAGCGCGCGATGGGCGAGTTGCGGAAGGCAGCGAAGGACGGCGGGCTGGGCCGTTATTTTGGTACCGCTGCCGACTTGCGGACGAAAATGACCGTTGCGGAGGCACGCGCCCGGCGTCTGCGGGATCAGGTCAGCACTTTCACCGTCGTTCCCGAGTATACCGAGATGGAAAAGGAGGCCTCGCGGATAACACGCGAGATTTCCACTCTGAACGATGACAATACCGCCGACCGAGAGCTAATCCTTCAGTTGCAGGCTGCGATCGACAGCGAGGCTCCGCCGGCTTCTACCAGCCTCGATCGGCTTTATCGTGAGGCAGGCGTGGTTCTGCCGGGTTCGGTCGGAAAGCGGTTCGAAGAGGTGGAAGAATTCCATCAGGCGATCGTGCAGAACCGCCGCTCACATCTGACTTCGGAAGTACAGGCTGCCGAAGATCGCATCAGCAAGCGGGATCGGACCCGCGAGAGCTTGGACCAGCGACGCCGCGAACTGATGGGCATTTTGCAATCTGGCGGTGCGCTGGAGCACTATGCACTCCTCCAGCAGGAAGCTGGCCGAGCCGAAGCGGATGCCGAGGGTCTGCGGCAGCGGCTGAAGACTGCGGAGGAGATCGAGAGCACCAAGGCCGAACTCGACATCGAGCGCGCCCGGCTGCTCAAGACGCTCCAGGACGATCACCATGAGCGCGAAAGCCTGATTGAAGAGGCCATCCTCGTTTTCGAGGACCTCTCGAACGCTCTCTACGAGAAAGCAGGAAGCCTCACGATCAGCGCAACCACCAACGGCCCCCAAGTCGATGTTCGTATCGACGGGCAGCGCAGTAAGGGCATCACGAACATGCAGATATTCTGCTTTGATCTGATGATTGCCGAACTCGCCGCGCGTCGAGGTATCGGTCCTGGCTTCCTAGTGCATGACAGCCATCTTTTCGACGGTGTTGATGAACGCCAGGTGGCGAAGGCGCTGCAATTGGGCGCGGATCACGCAGCGAGTGTCGGTTTTCAATACATCGTGACGATGAACTCGGACGCGTTGCCAAGGGACGGCTTCCGGGAAGGCTTCGATGTCAGCGCGCATGTCATTGACGTGAAGCTCACCGATGCGACCGATTCCGGCGGATTGTTCGGGATGCGCTTTAATTGAGTTGTTCAGGGTCAAGAGACGCCCACCGCAACACTCGGAAGGGCTATCTTGAGGGTGAGGCATTGAGCTGATCGAACGGCGATCCAACCGCTTTCGGCACTCAGAGATTACGAAACGGCAATCCCCAGCTTCCGCCGGGTGCGGCGCGGTGTTTTTTCCTCGCTGCTTGCTGAAATCAGAGCCTGGTCTTTCGCGATCTGGTTGTGGGCAGGCGCAGCGCCCTTCCGTCTTCCGAGGCCGCCCGCCTTGGCGAGTTCGCTGCGCCTAGCTGAGTAAGCCGGCGCCACCATTGGGTAGTCCGTAAGCGCTATATCACTCCCACTGGCAGGCGTTAGGCGGCCTGATCGATGACGGCGCTGGCGGCGGCGCGGCTATCGACCCAGTTGTAGGGGAGCAGATCATCGATCGGATCTGCGTCGCCGCGCAGGACGATACGAGTGAGGACATCGGTGAGGTAGGCCTGAGGGTTGATGCCGCCCAGTTTGCACGTTTCGATGAGGCTGGCGAAGGTCGCCCAGTTTTCAGCCCCCAGGTCATGGCCTGTAAACAGGGCGTTTTTCCGCTGGAGCGTAATGGGTCTGATTGATCGCTCAACGGTGTTGTTGTCCAGCTCGATCCGCCCGTCCTCAAGGAAGCGGACAAGGCCTTTCCAGTGGTTGAGAGTGTATCTGATGGCCTCGGCCGTGTTGGCTGCTCGGGGCAGCTTGGGCAGCATCTCTTCGAGCCAGGGGCGCATGCTGGCGATGATCGGAGCGGATTCAGCCTGACGGATCGCCAACCTGTGTTCAGGGCTGGAACCTCGGATACGCGCCTCGATCTTGTAGAGGCTGGCGATCCGCCGCAGCGCCTCATCGGCGACCGGTGCGTTGCCACCCTTGGCATCGTCAAAGAAGCCACGCCTGACATGAGCCCAGCAGAAGGCGAGCGTTCCCGGGCCGCCTTTACGGTCGGGCGCCTCTATATGCTTATAGGCACCATAGCCGTCGCATTGGACAATGCCGGTGAAGTCGCCAAGAAGCTTTTCCGCCCAGACTTTTCCGCGACCTGGCATGTAGGTGTAGACGACCACCGGTGGATCGGTGCCGCCATGCGCGCCATCATCACGAGCGATCGCCCAGAGATATCCCGTCTTCACCTTGCCGGTGCCGGGCGCCAGGACCTTGGCGGTGGTCTCATCGACGAACAGCCTCGCGCCCGTCAGCAGTTCCGCTTTCATCCGGTTGGTCAGGCGGCCGAGCCAGGCGGCGGCTCGACCCGCCCAGTTGCACATGGTTCCTCGGTCGATCTCGATGCCCTGACGCCGCAGCGCCTGTGCCTGCCGATAGAAGGGCATGTGATCGGCATATTTCCTGACCAGAACATCGGCGACCAGCGCCTCGGTGGGCAGGCCGCCTGGCACCACATGCTTGGGCGCGGACGCCTGGAACACGCCATCGCTGCAGGCGCGGCACGCCATTTTCGGGCGGAACGTCACGATCACGCGATACTGGACCGGAATAACATCGAGCCGGCTCGATATGTCGCTGTCTATGCAGTGCAGCGCGCCTCCGCAGCAGGGACATTCCTTCTCGTCTGGAAGGATCACTTCCTCAACGCGGGTCAGGTGCGCCGGCAGCGACCCCCGCGCTGTCCCGCTTTCCCTCCGCGCCCGTTCCTTCTTCTGACCTGCCGCCTGCTCGCCAAGCGCTTCCAGTTCAGCACGGGCGACGTCGAGATCATCGAAGGCAAGCGCCAACTGATCTTCGCTCAGCTTTTCCGACCGTTTCCCGAATGTCGTGCGGGTGATCTGGTCGATGATGTGCTGCATCCTAGCTTCACGCTCGAGGCCGGCCAGGACCATCGCCTTGAGGGTGGCGACATCGTCAGGAAGGTCGGTTGCCGTGGCGGACATGCCCTATTTCTGGCAGTTTGGGAGCGGTCCGCAATGACATTTCGATCAGGGGAATCAGGCGTGCGACCTATCGTGTCGTCACCGGAACCTGGGTGCGCGGCGTGTGCATTTTCGACCATTGCAGCCCTTCGAACAAGGCTGATGCTTGCGATGCCGACAGCCGCATCACGCCATCGTGCGCCCGAGGCCAATGAAAGCCTCCGGTCTGCAAGACCTTGCTCACAAGCACCAGGCCGGTGCCGTCCCATACCAGCAGCTTGATCCTGTTCGCACGCTTCGAGCGGAAGATGAAGACCACCCCCGAGAAGGGCTTGAGCCCGAGTTCATGCTCGACCAGCGCCGCCAGGCTGACGGCGCCTTTCCTGAAGTCGACCGGCTTTGTCGCCACCATCACCTTGAGCGGCCCTGGCGGGATGATCATCCCGACCGGCTCACAGCGGCGAGCACCCGGGCGATATGATCCTCGCTCGCGCCCGGCGGCACATGGATCGCAAGGGCGGCCGTGCGGATCACGATCTCATCGCCTCCACCATCAGCAGAGCCCGCACCGCCCACATCTTCAATCACCGCAGGGACAAAGCCCATCTTCTTGCTGCTCAGGCGTTTGCCCGGAATGCTGTCATGCCGCCATGCGTAGAGCTGCTGCGGCAGCAGCCCATGCGTTCGCGCAATTTCCGCGATGTTGGCGCCGGGTTCAAAACTCGACGCGATGATCCGGGCTTTGGCCTCGGCCGACCACCGACGCCGCATCGGCCCTGCTGGAATGACATCCATACGTGAGGGCCGCTGACCCTCCTGCCTTTCGAAACCTGTTTCGAATGTTCTTATATCATCGGCCACTACGATACCCCTCAGACGAGGGGCGAAACATAGCCAGATCAGCGCTTACGAAAATGTGGGGAGGTTTTTGCGCTTACGGTAGTCCGCAGGCAGGTTCCACTTTGCGCGATACTGGTCCGGCGTCATGCCATAGGCGGTCATGAGGTGACGCCGGAGCGTCTTCAGCTTCCTGCCATCCTCCAGGCAGACCAGATGGTCAGACTTGACCGACGCGCGCACCGAGACAGCGGGTTGCGGCGCAGGCTCCGTGGTATCGGGCGCGCCCAGGCCAGCGAGGGCGCCATGAACGGATGCGATCAGCTGCGGAACGTCGGCGGCCGTGACCTGGTTGGCGCCGAGGTGGGCGGCCACGATCTCTGCGGTGAGCGACAGCAATGTGGACTCATCGACGTTGTGGTTGTCGGTCATTGCTGCCTGCCCGTTCATCCGTTGACCTTGTCCTTCAGGGCCTTCGCGGCGGTGAAGCCAACGCGCTTGGAAGCGCGGATCACGATCGTCTCGCCGGTCTGAGGATTGCGGCCTTCACGGGCGGCGCTGTCCTTTGCGCGGAACTTGCCAAAGCCGTTCAAGGAGACCTCGTCGCCCTTCACCAGCGCATCGCCGATAAGGCTGAGGACGGTATCGAGAGATTTCTTCGCATCAGCCTTCGAAATGCCCTGCGATGCTGCAAGGGCGTCAACGATGTCAGCAGCGTCTTATCGTAGCCTGACATATGGAAGTGACTGTAGTGTGCGGCCGAAATCTCGCAAATCCCCACTATAGCACCATACGTAAATAACCGAACAGGCGATCATCATCGCTCATCGCCACGTTGAAGCGCATATGATCGCGCCAGCCGCCACTGGCGCTGAACACCGCACCCGGTGCAAGGACGATCTGCTTGGCCAACGCAGAGCGGGCGAGAGCGACCGCATCGACGCCATCCGGTAATCGTGCCCACAGAAAAATGCCCGCACCCGGTTCAGCCCAAGGCTCAATACCGAGGTCGCGCAGCCGCTTCGCCACGCGCGGCATGGCGCGGGCAAGGCGGGAGCGGACGGATTCAAGGTGCCTGCGATAACTTCCATCCGTCAGGACCGTGTGGAGCAAGCCTGCCGACAAGGGGCTACCAGCCATGGAGGTCGCGATGCGCAGATCGGCCAGTGCCTCGATCCAGTCGCCGCGCGCGGCAATGTTGCCGCATCTCACGGCTGCGGACAGGGACTTGGAAAAGCTGCCGATCCGGATCACTCTTTCCAGCCCGTCGAAGGCGGCGAGGCGCGGAGCCGGGACATGCTCGAAATCGGCGAAAATATCGTCCTCGACGATGACCATGTCATGGGCTTCGGCGATGCGGAGCAGCCGATGCGCCGCAGGTGCGGAAAGCATCGCACCCGTCGGATTATGGACGGCCGAATTGGTCAGATACAGGCGCGGCCTGTGCGTGACGGCCGCCTCCGCGAACGCGGCGAGATCGGGGCCGCTGGGCGTCATCGGCACACCGATTACCTTGGCCCGATGCGCTCGCAGCAAGGCAAGGAAATTGAAGTAGCATGGATCATCGACCAGCACCGCGTCGCCGGGCTGGAGAAGGAAGCGGCAGACCAGATCAAGCGCCTGAGTGCCGCTGTCGGTGAGAAGGATCTGATCGGTCGCAGCCGCGACCCCCTGTTCGGCGAGGCGGCGGGCGAGCAGCGAGCGCAGCGCGGGTGAACCGAACGGCGAGGCATAGCTCGCGAGAGCGCCCGCATCCTCTGTACGCGCCATTGCGCGCATGGCCTTGCGCAGCGCCTCGCCTGCGAGCCAGTCATCCGGCAACCAGCCGCATCCCGGCATCAATCCCGCGCGCCGTTCGCCCAACGACTGGCGGAGCATCCATAACGGATCGACCTCCCGCTCGGCGGTCTGCGTCAACCGTTCAAGCGCCAGCGGAGCCAGCGGAGCCGCGACATAAAAGCCCGATCCGGGCCGCGAGCGGATCATACCCTCGCTTGCAAGACGCTCATAGGCTTCGACCACGGTCGAGCGCGCGACGCTCATCGTGTCCGCCATCGCGCGGATGGATGGCAACCGCGCGCCGGGCGTGAGCGTGCGCGCTTCGATCCGGTCGCGAATATGGCGGACGATACGTCCTGTCCGCGTTTCATTGGGGTTTGCCGCCACCGTCCTGCTTTCATGATCAGTACAGTTTGGCGATATCGTATCGATCCGTGCCTGTCGATGCCGGTGCCGCCAGTTAGAAAAGCCGTCTGCGCAACAGGAGTTACAGCGTGAACAATCCCTTCCACCTCGTCGACGTGTTCGGCGCCGACCCTTTTACCGGTAATCCAGTCGCAGTGGTGTCCGATGCGGATGCTCTCTCGACCGAGGAGATGCAGGCCATCACCCGCTGGCTGAACCTGTCGGAGACTACCTTCCTTCTGCCGCCGACCGACCCTGGAGCGGACTACCGGGTGCGCATCTTCACGCTTGCGCATGAACTGACCTTCGCCGGACATCCGACGCTGGGCAGCGCTCATGCTTGGATGGAGGCGGGCGGACAACCGAGGGATCGGAACATGATCGTGCAGGACTGCGGCGCAGGTCTGGTGAAGATCCGGAACGACGGCGAGCGCCTAGCCTTCGCTGCGCCGCCCCTGCTGCGCGGCGGCACTCCCACGGAAGCAGACATTGCCCGGGTGGCGGAGGTTTTGCGTATCGAGCGTGGCGCAATCATGGATGCGACGTGGGCGGATAATGGTCCCGGTTGGATCGCGGTGATGCTGGAATCGGCCGATGCCGTGCTGGCGGTGGAACCGGAAAGGCATCAGAGCCAGCGGATCGATATCGGCATTCTCGGCCCCTATGCGGCAGGCGGTGACGCAGCATTCGAGGTCCGCGCCTTTTTCAGCGACGCCCATGGCGCGCTGATCGAGGACCCGGTGACGGGCAGCCTCAACGCCGCGCTCGGCCAATGGCTGTTCGCGAGCGGCCGCGTGAACGATGCCTACATTGCAGCACAAGGCACGCGGCTGGGAAGGAGCGGTCGCATCCACGTCGAACAGGATGATGCCGGACAGATATGGGTTGCCGGTGCCACCCGTACGCTCTTTAGCGGCCGGAGTGCCAGTTGATGCAAATCGCGGTCCTGACCTTCGACGGCTTCAATGAACTCGATTCCTTCATTGGCGCTGCCATCCTCAACCGTCTCCGGCCGCGAGGCTGGCAGGCCCATATCACTGCCCCGTCAAAACAGGTCACGTCCATGAATGGCGTGACCGTGCAGCGCCAGCGCCCGCTGGAATTTGCCTGTGAGGCGGATGCAGTGCTGATCGGCAGCGGTATTCGGACGCGCGAGATTGCCGAGGACACCGCCTTGCTGGCTCGCCTGCAGCTCGATCCCACCCGTCAGCTGATCGCCGCGCAATGTTCCGGCACGTTGCTGTTGGCCAGGCTCGGTCTGATCGGCGACCTGCCGGCCTGCACCGACCTGACGACGAAGCCGTGGGTCGTGGAGGCGGGCGTCAACGTTATCGACGCGCCGTTCGCCGCTCATGGCAATGTCGCGACAGCGGGCGGCTGCCTTGCCGCGCCTTATCTCGCCGCGTGGATTATCGCGCGCGCCGCGTCGATCGACATCACGCACGAAGCGTTGCATTATGTCGCTCCGGTGGGCGAGAAGAGCTTCTATGTCGATCATGCGCTGCGGGTGATCGAACCGGCCATACTGGCGGCAGCGCAGCACGAGACGGCCGGCGTCGGTTCAGGCGCTAGGATGCTCGACCCATTCGGCGCGGAAGAAGCGAGCCGATGGTAAGCCGTCATCCCGGTTCCTGCCACTGCGGCGGGGTTCGCTTCACCCTGGACAGCGATCCGATCGAATTGACGACATGCGATTGCTCATTATGCGTGAAGCGCAACGCATTGATGGTGAAAATGCCCGAAGCAGCGCTGCATATCGAACAGGGAGAGCAACTGCTCTCGCTCTACGTATGGAACAGCGGCCGCGCGAAACATTATTTCTGCCGGCGTTGCGGCATCTACGTCTTCCACCGCAAGCGCGCGGCGCCCGATCACTTCGGGGTCAACATCTTCTGCCTCGACGGATTCGACGCGACCGCACTTCCCGTCCGGGCCACCGAGGGCGCGGGGATGAACCTTGTCTGTGACGATCCGCGACCTGAATGGCCTGGCCCGCGAGTTCCGGCCACGCGATCAGAAAAGTCGTCGGTATAACCCGTCAGTATAAGACCTCATCTTCCCAACTTCATCTGCAGGAGTTTCCATGTCCCCGACCGATCTTCTCGTGCCGACATATACGCATATGCTGCAAACGCTCGCGGGATTGCTGGAAAAGGCGCGCCAGCAATGCTCGGATTCAGAAGCCGAAGCGCTCCTTGCCCAACGTCTCGCGCCCGACATGCTCCCCCTGTCAGCGCAGCTGCGGTTCGCCTGTCTGCAGGCGCAGGAAGCCGTATTCCGTCTGAGTGGTCAGATGTTACCGGAAGACTTGGAGCAACTCGGACAGGAAGGGCATAATGCCGGTGAACGGTCGGGATCGATGATCGAAGCGCAAACCCGCATCGGTGACGCCCTATCGTTTCTCGGCAGCCTTGAGCCAGGCGCTTTTGACGGAACCGAGGATAGGCGAGTGATCCTTGAACTGCCGGGCGGTCCAACGTTCGATATGACCGGCCAGGACTATGTCAGGGACTGGGCGCTGCCCCAATTCTACTTCCACGTCGTAACCGCTTACGCGATCCTCAGAAGCCGGGGGATCGAGATTGGCAAGGCCGACTATGTGCCGCATATGTTCAACCATCTTCGTTCCCCGACCGCGGCGTGAGGATTCCGGTTCCCCGGCCGACAATCGGCAAGAGCTTCGATCAATCCCCGGAACGGAGGGGCGTGGCTCGTGCGCCGGATGGGCATCGCTCGCGTCCTGCTGCTCAGTCTTTGTCTGTCCTCCGCAGGCGCATGCCTCTGGATCATGCAGGCATCAGCCATTCTGCCGGTCGAAAGGCCTATCGCTCTTGTCGCCATCCTGCTGGGTTCGGCTGGCAGCGGGGGCGCATCGGTCGCCGCAATGACCCTCGCAATGCGCTTCGCTGCAGGGGCAAGGCAAGCCGGGACCGACATGACAGTCGTACAAAGCAGCCGCGATCTGGGTGAGATCGGAACCTCCGCCACTGTCATCGCCATTGCCGGGGTGGCGGGATATTCCAGCGGGTTTGCTTTCGGCATTGTCGCTGCGATCGCCGCCGCTTTCGTCATATTGCCCTTCAGGCGTAACGACGCGCTTCGGCAGCTTGCAGATCAGTCGTCGTATTGCGGGTGAGCGCAACTTTTCGTGGCCAGGCAAGGAGGCTCGTACCCTCGTTGCCGGCCCGGTTTACTCCTGCCTCACATCGGCCACGGCGCCACGCGTCATGCGCACCAGATCATCCGTGGTTGTTCGAAAAGCATGAGTTGGCGAGCCGGCCGCGGCCCAAACGGAGTCGAGCGAGAGCAACGCGGCATCGATGATCGTAACCGGGTCGCAGTCATGGCCCAAGGGAGGAACACCTCCAACGGCGAAACCGGTTTTTTCCTGCACCCATGCGGCGTCCGTGGATTTGACCGCCCTTTTCATTACCGCCGCGACTTTGCTGCGATCGATCCGATGAGCGCCCGATGCGATCACCAAGACTACATCCTCGCCGGCGCGAAAGACGATCGACTTCGCTATCTGCGCGACAGAGCAGCCGACAGAAGCCGCCGCATCCTCGGCAGTCTGCGTTCC
>SBGG01000049.1 GCA_006226685.1 Sphingomonadales bacterium | reverse complement strand
ACCTATACGGCGAGCGTGAACGCCACGGCGACGGGCAGCGTGAGCAATGCGGTGGTCGGTACCGGCGGGGACAGCCCGAGCTGTTCGGGCAGCTGCACCACCAATACGCCGGTGATCGCGCCGGACGTGACCTATGCAAAGTCTGTCAGTGCTCCTGCCAATGCGGTTAAGGCAGGAGATATCCTGAATTACACGCTCGTGGCGACTGTCACCAATGCTTCGACCACGGGTGTCCTGACCCTTACCGATACATTGGGGGCAGGTCTTGACTTCGCGGCGGTTACCGATGCCGGAGCTTTCACCTGCAACGCGGCCAGTCCCCTTATATGCACCTTGCCTGCAGGTACGGCGCCCGGGACCTACAGTCTGACCTATACGGCCACCGTCAATGTTCAGGCTTCCGGCTCGGTTACCAACGCTGTTGTCGGTGCAGGGGACGATGCTCCGGTCTGCGCAGACAGCTGCAGCACGGACACGTCGGTTGCTGCGCCGGTCATCAGCCTTGCCAAGGCGGCTGATCCGACGGCGGGCCAAAGCGTTCAGGTCGGCCAGACGGTCCATTATTCGTTGATTGCGACCGTTGCCGACGCCGCGACGACCGAACCACTTGTTCTGGTCGATACTCCCGATCCCGGCCTGACCATTGTGACCATGCCTTCCGGTTGCGAAGTGACCGGCGAGACCATGACCTGCACGCTTCCCGCAGGCACTCCGGTCGGTACGCACAGCCTGACCTACACGGCGACCGTCAATGGCAATGCGGGTGAGATGGTGCGCAATCTGGTGACGGCGACCGGCGGTGGCGGTACGGCCGTGCCGAGTTGCGAGGCATGTGCGATCGAGCACAAGGTCGAACTGCCCCTGATCCGGCTCGTCAAGACCGCCGCTGTGCGCGAGGTCAAGATCGGCGATCTTGTTCGCTATACGCTTTCGCTCGAGAATGTCGGCGAGCGCGACCTGATCGATGGCAGCATCGTCGATATGCCACCGGCCGGCTTCACTTATGTCGAAGGGTCGTTGCAGGTCGTCGACGGCGATAATGCCGCCACCATATCCGGTCAGAGCCCGCTGCGTTTTGAGGGGGTTGACGTCCGCGCCGGTGACACGGCCACACTCGTCTACCTGATGCGCGTGGGGGCCGGTGTTCGCCAGGGCAACCACATCAACCAGGCGCAGGTCCACTCTGGCGGGAATGCTCCCGTTTCCAACCCGGCTACCGCTCAGGTCGAGCTGGTTGGCGATCCGATGGTCGATGAATCGCTGATTTTCGGTACCGTCTTTGATGATCGCGACGGTGACGGGTGGCAGGACAGCGCGGCGCTTTCCGATCTTCACGTGCAGGGCGGCTTTGCGCCGGAGGCCTATATACCGGGTTCGACGGGAATTGACCGCGGCAACGGCATGACGCCCGAACCGGATGCAAGTGCGCCCTTGTTGCACGGCATTCGTCTCGGCCGCATCAGCGCGCGCCAGTCGGAAGCGGACCCGATCGAAAACCATAGGATTGTGATCCGCCAGCGCCTGACCGCGCCGGCCTTCACCGATGATTTCGTCCTCACCAGCGGTCAGGGCGTCACCGTTCGGATGGACGCGGCGGGGAAGGTCAGGGTCGAAAAGAGTGGCGATGCGGCGAAAGGTCTGAATGGCGCTGAACCGCGGGTCGAGCGCCGGATCGCGCAGGGCGAAGGGGGCTATGTTGTCGACTATATCGTCGAGAATGCCGGCATTGACGAACGCGGCATCCCCGGCGTGCGCATTGCCTCGGTTGAGGGGCTGGTGATGGAGACCGATCAGTTCGGCCGTTACCATCTGGTGGGGGTTCCCGGCGGAATTTGGGAACGTGGCCGTAACTTCATCCTGAAGGTCGACCCGTCTACATTGCCCGACGGCACCGAATTCACGACGGATAATCCCCTGTTGCGCCGTATCACCCCCGGCATTCCGGTTCGCTTCGATTGGGGGGTGAAGCTGCCTGTTACGCTGATTGAAGGGCGGACGGATACTGTCGAGCTGGAACTGGGCAGCGTGATCTTTGCCACGGGAAGCGCCGAGGTCCGCGAGGAATATCTTCCCGCGATCGATCGGATGGCCGCCAGTATCGGCAGCTATCAGGGGGGCGAAGTCGTGATCGAAGCCAATGGCGAGAATGAGGCGCTGGCGTTCGATCGAGCCGAAGCGGTGAGGTCCGCTCTTCTGGGTAAACTGGATGCGGCCTCGGCGAAGAAACTCGTCATCACCGCGCGTGGCCGGGTCGATGATCCGTCCTCGATGGTCGTCGGAATCGACGAAGGGGGCGCTCTTCTGGGGACCGTCCTGTTCGATACCGACATGTCCGACATCAGGCCGGAGTTCGCTCCCTTGTTCGATAGGCTGGCAGTCTGGCTCGCGCAGAAAGGCGGCGGCACGATAGCCATCGTCGGCCACACCGATGTGCGGGGGGATGTCGATTACAACACCGCGCTCGGTATGCGCCGCGCCCGGGCGGTCTATGATGCGCTTGCCAGCCGCCTACCTCCCGACATTCGCGCAAAGGTCAGAGTCGACGGCAGTAACGACCCGACCGCGCTTGTCGACGAGCAGAACAAGTGAAGGGGGGCAGGGTCATGAAAATCAAGTTGATCGATCTGGGCCTGGCCACGCTGCTGACCGGCGTTTCTCATGCAGCGCTGGCGCAGGACCAGAGTGTTCCCGAACCTGTTCCGGCTGAAGTCGCGGAAGACAGGCTGACCTGCTCCGCGCAGGCTTGCTCGGACAGTGACGGCATCGTGTTCCGGCTGCGGACGCACAATTATTCGCGGCCCGTTTCTATCGGTACCAATAGCCATTCCTCGTCTGAGGCCTTGCAGCCGGATCGGCGCGCGACCATCGCCGTGGAGCAGCCGGGACAGGCCACTGCGCTTGGAAAATTCTCGATTTCGCTTCCCAATGGCGGTGCGATCTGGGCCACGGAAGACCCCACGCTCGGTCAGCCCGAACTCTCGGTTTCGGCTCCCTCTATCATCGCCTATGATGGGACGCGAATTGTTGAGCCGGTGCAGTTTTTCGTACGCGGTAATTATCCCGGATTCATCCGCAAGTTCGAAATTTCCGTCTATCGCAGCACCGATGCCGACCTGATCGAGCCGCTCGCGGTCATCCCGCTTGATGTCGCTGCCGTTACGCAGGTGAGCTGGGATGGCGCGCTTCCTGGCAGCTATCGTTTTCGTACTGGCGATGAGTTGATCTATGTGTTGCGTGCCTATGGCGAAAACGGCGCCTTCGATGAGACGATTCAACGGCGTTTGCAACTCGTCCGGCCTGAGGATGTCGCGCGGAATAACCAGATATTGCGCAGCAATATCGAAAAAACGCTCGGGACGGCGCTCACCACCGAGCAGGCGCAGATGCAGAATCTTATCAACGATGTGTTTGGCAGCAATGGTTTGCGGCAGCAGAATATCGCCATTCGCGGCTCTCGCATCCGTATTCAGGGGCGGAATCTTCCGCCGAACAAGCAGCTCACGATCAATGGGGAATCCTATCCGGTCGATCTGGAACGTAAGTTCGTAGCCGAATATCTTTCGCCCACTGGCCATCACAGCTTTGATATTGCGCTTCAGGGCGCTGGTGGTGAAACCGCGCAGCATCACACGCTCGATATCGATGTCACTGGCCGTTACTTCTTTGGTGTCGGTATTGCCGACCTTACGATTTCACAGAATAATATTTCCGGTTCGGTCGAGCCATTTGCCGGGGATAGCCGTGTTAATGACGACATTCTCGCCGATGGACGCCTTGCCTTCTATGTGAAGTCGAAGCTGGGCGGGCGTTATCTGGTTACCGCCCAGGCCGACACGACCGAGCGGGATATCGGCGATCTGTTCAAGGGTTTTGGCAAGGCCGATCCGCAGGATGTTTTCCGTCGGCTCGACCCTGATCTCTATTATCCCATCTATGGCGATGACTCGACGACCCGTCGCGATATCGACACGATGGGCCGTTTTTACCTGCGCGTCGACTGGGATAAGAACCAGGCGTTGTGGGGTAATTATCAGACCGGCATTACCGGTACCGATTATGCGCAATATATCCGCTCACTTTATGGCGCGGCGCTCAACTGGCGCTCGAACGGCAATAATCTGTGGGGTGACCCGAATACGGAACTGCGCCTGTTCGGTTCGCAGGCGCAGACGGCACCGGGGCATAATGAGTTTATAGGTACCGGCGGCAGCCTCTATTATCTGCGTCACACCGATCTGCTGCCCGGTTCCGATGTCGTCTATCTTGAGATTCGGGATCGGACCACGGGACGTTCGGAAAACAGGGTTCAGCTTACCCGCGGCGCGGACTATGAGATTGACGAGTTGCAGGGGCGCATCATCCTTACGCGCTCGCTTGCCCAGATCACGCGGGAAAATGCTCCGTCGATCACCCGCGATGCGCCGCTCGACGGATTTGAGCAGCGACTGATTGTCGATTATGAGTGGGTGCCGTCAAGTTTCGACAGCAACGAAATCACCGCCGGTCTTCGCGGGAAGCAATGGTTTGGCGATCATGTCGGCATCGGCGCCACCTATATCGATGAGAACCGGGCCGGCGAGGATTACACCCTCTATGGTGGTGATATCACGCTGCAGGCGGGCAAGGGTACCTATATCAAGGGTGAGTTTGCCCATACAGAGGCGTTGGCCGCGCCCACTTTCTTCTCGACCAATGGTGGTTTCGATTTCACGCGCCTCACCAGCACGGGGCCCCAGGATGGGGACGCCAAGTCTATCGAGGCGCGTGTCAACCTGACAGAGCTTGGCTGGGTGGAACTCGACTGGAGCGCGGCAGCATGGTGGCGCGAAACCGATGCGGGCTATTCCACCAGCCGATATAATAGCGGCTTGCCCACCACCGAATATGGGGGCGAGGTGCTCGGCCAGATCGCTCCGAATCTGGGGATCTATGCCCGTTACAGCAAGGCGGAAAGCGGTGCGAGTTCGCTTCTTCAGGCGCAGGGCAGCCTTGACTGGCGGCTTGACGATGCGAACAGCCTTGCCGCCGAAATCCGTCGCGTCGAAGAAAAATCGGCTTATGCGGATGCGGCCGGCATGCTCGGCGCCCTTAAATATACACGCCGCATCGGTACTGCGGTCGATCTCTATGCGCAGGGCCAGCTCACGCTCGACGATGATCGTGGCCGCTATCGCAGCAATGACATGGTGCTCGCCGGCGGGCGGTATCTGTTCGGCAACCAGTCATCGGTCGGTGCGGAGGTCAGCACCGGCGATCGTGGCGATGCCGCGACTGTGAACGCCGAATATAAGCTTGCGCCGGACCACACTTTATATGGTGCCTATACCTATTCGACCGACACGACCCAATATGAGAATCTGCTCAACCCCAATCGCCAGAATGGCTGGACATTGGGGCAGCGCTGGCGCCTTTCCAGCCAGGTCAATATCTTCAACGAAAGTCAGTATCTGAAGGAACAGGCCCAATCCGGTCTTGCCCATACCTATGGCCTGGATTTCTACCCGGCGCAGGGCTGGAGCACCGGCATCACTTTTCAGACCGGAGAACTCAGAAATCAGGCAGGCGGCATCGTCGACCGGCGGGCGGTGAGCATCCGTCTGGGTCGCACCTCACCGGATACCGACTGGCAGAGCAAGCTGGAATGGCGCCGCGATACCGGTGCGGAACGGCGCAAACAATGGGTCACCACCAATCGTATCACCCACAAGATCAATGAAAGCTGGCGTGTCGCCGCAAGGTTCAACTATTCCGATACCAAGGACGATATGGATCCGCTCGCCGGCGCAAAGTTCATCGAAGGCAATGTCGGATTCGCGTGGCGGCCCTGGAACAATAGTCGCTGGGGTGTCTTCGGTCGTTATACCTATCTCTACGATCTTGCCACACTCGGTCAGGAAGGTGGTGCGGATTATGACCAGCGGTCGCACATCTTCTCTCTTGAAGGGGTTCACCGGCTTGATCGTCACTGGGAACTCGCCGCCAAGGTGGCTCGTCGGGAGGGCGAAGTGCGTATGGGGCGCGGGAGCGGCGAATGGTTCGATTCCGCAACAACCTTCCTTGCCGGGCAGGTCCGTTATGAGGTCCTGTCCAAATGGC
This sequence comes from Sphingomonadales bacterium, assembly GCA_006226685.1. Taxonomy (GTDB): domain Bacteria; phylum Pseudomonadota; class Alphaproteobacteria; order Sphingomonadales; family Sphingomonadaceae; genus Sphingobium. The sequence continues at coordinate 38,498 of SBGG01000049.1, read as the reverse complement.
ATGCCCTTGCCGAATATCGCGCGCTTGACGTGAAAGATGGCGGCGTCAAGCATGGTGTCCTCGTCGGTCTCGATCGCGATGTTGCCAAAAACCTGCGCATCGGTGTCGGTTATAACTTTACCCGGTTCAGCGATGATCTGACCGATTTCGGTTATGACCGGAAGGGCTTTTTCATCAATATCGTCGGACGATATTAGAGGCAGGGCCCATTGCTGATACCGTTGAGGCGCCCAGATGGCGAGCATATCGGGCCGAATTGCCCGCCGGTAAGGCTGGCCGCCTTTCCAGGGGTGATTGGGTTATTTGGACGTCCCGCAGGGATTTGACCAAAATGGCCCGGCGCTGCGTCGAAAAGCGTGGAAATATCGGTATATTCCTACGCCTTTCTTCTTTGCGCTGAGCCATTTTGCTTCAAACCTCAATGGTGCCAGTAATGGGGGCTGACCCTAATGGAGGGGGAAGCGATAGACCTTGCGGACCGGGGGGCTGCTCCCCGGTACTTTGTGCCGGTATTCTTCTGTTCCTGCCGCGAGATAGCCTACTGAATTCCCATTGTCAGTTTCCACCTGTGATATAAAGTGGAGCAATGGAGAGAGAAAAATTTATTTGGACCGATCATTATAATCATCCGGTCCCGTGGGACAGTCATCTGTCCCCCCTTACACTGCCCGACATGCTGATGGCGGTCGCGCGTGAGAAAGCTTTTGCGCCGATGATCGATTTCATGGGGCGCAAATTCAGCTATGCCGAGGTCGCCTATGCGGCGAAGCGCGTCGCCCGCGGGTTGCACGATATGGGCGTGGTGCAGGGAGACCGGATCGGGTTGTTCCTGCCCAATGTGCCCCATTATGTCGCGGCCTATTATGGGGCGATGATGATGGGGGCGATCGTCGTCAACTTCTCGCCGCTCTATACGATCGATGAACTGCGTCATCAGGTCGAGGATAGCGGCACCCGGCTGCTTTTCACCCTGTCCGCAAAGGCGTTGCTGCCGACGGCGATAGAGGTGATGAACCGCAGCAGCCTCGAAAAGCTGGTGGTGGGGTCGGTGGCGGGAGCTTTGCCTCCCGCGAAATCGCTGTTCTACCGCCTGTTCAAGGGCAGCGAAATTGCCGAGCGCCCGCATGATCCGCGCATCGTCGATTTTTCCAGGCTGATCGACAATGACGGAGAGGCGCCTGCGGTTGCGATCGACGCCTGCACCGATATTGCGTTGATCCAATATACGGGCGGGACCACCGGCGTGCCCAAAGGGGCGATGCTGACTCATCAGAATCTGTCGGCCAACGCCCGGCAGGTTGCGATGATCGATCCGCACAAGGGAGAAGTGGACCGGATTGTCGGCGTGTTGCCGCTGTTCCATGTATTCGCCAATACCTGCGTGCTGAACCGCACGGTTGCCGATGGTGGTGAAATGGTGCTGTTGCCGCGTTTCGACGCGGGGCAGGTCATAAAGGCGGTGGAGCGGACGAAGGCGGTCTATCTGCCCGGTGTGCCGACCATGTATCAGGCGTTGCTCGATCATCCGGCGCTGGAAAGCGCGAATTTTTCGTCGCTGCGGGTCTGCATATCGGGTGGCGCGCCGCTGCCGCTGGAGGTCAAGCACCGGTTCGAGAATATCACCGGCGCGACTATCGTTGAAGGCTATGGGCTGACCGAAAGCAGCGGCGTGGTGAGCGCCAACCCCTATGAAGGGTTGAACAAGGGCGGCAGTATCGGCCAGCCATTGCCCGGTACGCGGGTGAAGCTGCTGGATCGCGAGGATGCGACCCGCGACGCCGAACCGGGCGAGCCGGGCGAACTGGTCTTTTCCGGACCGCAGCGGATGAAAGGCTATTGGGGGCGGCCGGATGCCGATGAGACGGTGTTCGCCGGCGATTATATGCGCACCGGCGATGTCGCGACCATCGATGCCGATGGCTATATCCGTATTGTCGACCGGTTGAAGGACATGATCGCGGTCGGCGGATTCAAGGTGTTCCCCAGCCAGGTGGAGGCTGTGCTTTACGGCCATGATGCCGTTAAGGAAGCACTGGTGATCGGCATTCCCGATCCCTATCGTGGCGAGAGCCCGAAGGCGTTCGTGACGCTCAATAGCGGGATGGATATCGGCGGAGAAGAATTGAAAGCGTGGCTCAACCCTCAGCTTGGCAAGCATGAGCGGGTGGTAGAGGTTGAAATTCGTGCCGAGCTTCCCAAGACTCTGGTCGGCAAATTATCGCGCAAGGAACTGGTGGCCGAGGAAAAGGCGAAGGCAGCCCAGCGCAACGAAACAGAGTGAAGGAAGCAAGATGGCCGGACAATGGGCGACGCTGGCGGGCGGCTGCTTCTGGTGCACCGAGGCGGTGTTTCAGCAGCTGGCCGGGGTAAACAGCGTGGAAAGCGGGTATATTGGCGGAACGGTGGCCGATCCGACCTATGAGCAGGTGTGCACGGGCACGACTGGCCATGCCGAAGCGATCCGTATCGGCTTTGATCCCGATGTGATCGGTTATGGCGAGCTGCTGGACGTGTTTTTCGCTACCCACGACCCGACGACGCTGAATCGGCAGGGGAATGACATCGGCACCCAATATCGTTCTGCCATTTTTCCGCATGACGATGCTCAGGCGGAGGCCGCCCAAGAGGCGATTGCGCGGGCGCAGGCCGGTCAGGGCGCGCCGATCATGACGAGCATCGAACCGTTATCGGCCTGGTATCCGGCCGAAGGATATCATCAGGATTATTGGAATCGCGTGGGTACGCGCAATCCCTATTGCATGGCGGTTATTCCGCCGAAGCTGCAGAAATTGAGGAAAGGGTTCGCCGGGCGGCTGAACGGTTGAAAGTGAAACCGCTCGTCCGGCCCGGCGAGATAGGAGGAGGTGTTATTCCTCCTCGTTCATCCAGCGATAGACGAAGCCACCAAGCACCCCGCCGATGATGGGGGCAATCCAGAACAGCCAGAGTTGCTGCAGCGCAAGGCCGCCTGCGACCAGCGCCGGACCGGTTGAACGGGCCGGGTTGACCGATGTGTTGGTGATCGGGATCGAGATGAGGTGGATCAGCGTCAGCGTCAGGCCGATAGCGAGCGGCGCAAACCCGGCAGGGGCCTTCTTCGCCGTGGCGCCCATGATGACGAACAGGAAGAAGAAGGTCAGGACAACTTCCGCCAGAAAGGCGGAGGTTATCGAATATCCGCCCGGCGATCCTTCCCCATAGCCGTTAGTGGCAAGGCCGTTGATCGCGAGCGAATAATCGGGCGCGCCAAGGGCGATGGTATAGAGCAAATAGGCCGCCGCAATGCCGCCAAGCAGCTGGGCGATGATATAGGTCGCGACATCGCGCGCCGGGAAACGTCCGCCAGCCCACAGGCCGATTGTTACCGCCGGGTTGAAATGGCCGCCGGAAATATGGCCGACCGCATAGGCCATGGTGACGACGGTCAGGCCGAAGGCCAGAGCGACGCCGAGCAGGCCGATCCCGACATCGGGAAAGGCGGCGGAAATGACGGCGCTGCCGCAACCGCCGAAAACCAGCCAGAAAGTTCCGAAAAATTCCGCTATGGCGCGGTTCATATTTCCCATGGCATATACTCCCCAGTGACCGAAGGATATTGGTCGATGCGGTTAGGTATCATCTTATCGCATTCATTAATGTAAACTTATGCCCAAGGTGGATCATGATCATACGAATTGCGCTTTCTTTTCTTCCACTTCTGCTTGGAGGATGCATCGCGAAGACCGCGCTCGATGTCGCGACCATGCCGGTGAAGGCCGGGGCGCAGGTTGCCGATTGGGCAACGACCAGCCAGGATGAAGCCGACCGGAACCGCGGCCGCGAACAACGCAAGAAGTGCAAGGAAGCGGGCGGCGACTCCTGTTGAAACCGGACTGAGTCAGGTTTGCGGGGGCGCATGGGCCGAATTCCCGGTGTCCCCGTAACAGCCGAAAGCCTCAGGCTGCGGCGCGGCGCAGCCGGTCATTGATGGCGAGGCCAAGACCTTCTTCGGGTATTGGGGCGACGGCGATGCGGGGCAGGGCGCTCGCATCCGCGAGGTGCAGGGCGGCGAAGAGAGCGGCCGCCGCCTCGGCGAGATCGCCCCTTTCCGACAGGCTGATGCGCCCCTGTACGGGGCCGAAACCGATCAGAAACTCATCGGGATGGGCTTCCATAGCGTGAAGGCGTACCGGTTTTCCGGGGGCGTAATGGCTGGTAAGCTGGCCGGGGGCCTCGATCGATCCGGTATCGCTGGTGAGGACGGGCAGGTCGCTCACCTGTTCGAGAGCCTCTATGGTGACGGGGCCGGGGCGCAAAAGCCGGATGCGATCCGCCTCCGGCGCGACGATCGTCGATTCCAGCCCGGCTGTGGTCGGGCCGTCATCAAGGATGAAGGGGATGCGACCGCCGAGGCTCGCCATGACATGTCCGGCCGTGGTCGGGCTGATCGCTCCGCTGCGATTGGCCGAAGGCGCGGCGAGGGGAACGCCGCAGCGCGCGATCAGCGCCTGCATCGCCCGATGGGCGGGCATGCGAATCGCGACCGTGGGCAGACCCGCCATTACCAGCGGCGAAAGTCCGGCCGCCTGCCGCACCGGCAAAACCATGGTGAGCGGTCCCGGCCAGAAGGCCGTGGCAAGTTTTTCCGCCACCGCATCGAAGTGCGCGAGCCCTGCGGCCATGGCAAGGCTGTCCACATGAACGATCAGCGGGTTGAAGCTCGGGCGACCCTTGGCGGCATAGATGGCGGCGACCGCATCTGAATTGAGCGCATCTGCGGCGAGACCGTAAACGGTTTCGGTCGGTACCGCGACAGGCATGCCCCGTGCGATCCATGTTGCGGCCTGATCGAGCGCGGCTTCGCCGAGAGGCTGAACGAGCGTTTCTGGCAAAGGCGGACTATCGGACATTGCAAGCGCTATATCGGGATGAGGCGCGTTACAAAAGCCCTGCCGGTCATGGAGACAGCGCAGGGCGCTTGCTGTCGGCGAATGGGGGGATTAGATCCGCGGCATGGATATTGAATTGCTGACCCGCATAGCCGAGGCGCTGGAGCGTCTGGCCCCGCCCTTGCCGACCATGGCCGATCTGGCGGCGCATCCGGCCTATTATTGGGACGGGCGCACCGCCCATACGGTGGAGGGGTTCGAGCCTGCCGATTATGCGATGCTTTCCGGCATCGATGCGCAGAAGGAGGCGCTGCTCGCCAATACGCGGCGCCATGCCGCAGGCCATCCGGCGCATGATGTGCTGCTTTGGGGGGCACGCGGGACCGGGAAGTCGGCAAGCGTTGGCGCGGTTGTCGGTCGGTTGCGGCGGGAAGGTGACAACATTGCCCTGATGCAGTGCAGTGCCGACCAGTTGGCCACGCTGCCCGAATTATTCCGCCTGTTGCGCGCGATCGATCGGCCTTTCATCCTCTTCATCGACGATCTGGGTTTCGATGAGGGATCGACCGGTAATGATGCGCGGGTGATGCGCTCGTTGCTCGATGGCGGCGCCAGCGCCCGCCCGGCCAATGTGCGCCTTTATGTGACATCGAACCGCCGCCATATCGTTTCGCGCCACATGAGCGAGCAGGACGATCCGATCAACCGGCGCGACGTGGTGGACGACAAGCTGGCGTTGTCCGACCGATTCGGCCTGTCGCTCGGTTTCCATGCGATGGATCAGGATGCCTATCTTGCGGTGGTGGAGGGCTATGCCCGTCATTATGGGCTGCCCTTTGACGGGCAGGAGGCGGTCGGCTGGGCAACGCAGCGGGGCAGTCGCTCGGGCCGGGTTGCCTGGCAATATGTAACCGAGCTGGCCGGACGCGAGGGGCGGGCGATCAGGCGGGGAGAATGAAGGCACGGCCAATGCGCCGGGTCATTCACCCTGCAATGACGATTATTTCCGGCTGACCCGCCAGATCACGCCGCCGACATCGTCGCTGACGAGCAGGGCGCCGTCCTTGGCGATGGTCACGTCGACCGGTCGGCCGCGGGCCTTCTCATCCTGAGAAAGGAAGCCGCCAAGCACATCCACGGGCTTGCCGTCCGGCTTTCCGTCCTTGGCGAAGGGGATGAACACCACCTTGTAGCCGGAGCGGGGAACTCTGTTCCAGCTTCCGTGCAGGCCGACAAATGCGCCATGGGCGAAGCCGTCACCCAGATTGGCGCCGGTCGAGAAGCTGAGGCCGAGCGGGGCGACATGGTTGCCGAGCGCATAGTCGGGGCGGTGGGTATATTCGCGCAGCTCCGGGCGGGTCGGCTCGACGCGCCTGTCCTCATAACCACCCCAGTAATTCCAGGGCCAGCCATAGAAACCGCCAAATTCTACGCGGGTCAGATAATCGGGAACCAGATCGGAACCGAGCTGATCGCGTTCATTGACCACGGCCCAGAGCGCGTTGGTGTCCGGGTTCCAGGCCATGCCGACGGGGTTGCGCAGGCCGGAGGCGTAGATCCTGTTGTCACCGGTTTTCGGATTCAGTTCGATGACCGCCGCACGGTTGGCCTCGGTTTCCAGTCCGTTTTCCCCGATATTGCTGTTGGAGCCGATAGCTACATAAAGCTTCTCACCGTCCGGGCTGGCAATGAGGTTGCGGGTCCAGTGCATATTGGGTTCGCCATGGGGCAGGGAAATGATCGTCCGTCCCTTGGCGGCAACGGCCGTTTCGCCTTCCTTGTAGGGGAAGGCGAGCACGGCATCGGTATTGGCGACGTAAAGAGTGTCGCTGATCAGCGCCATGCCATAGGGCGAGTTGAGGCCAGAGAGGAAAGTTGTCTTCACCTCCGCCTTACCGTCGCCGTCCGCATCGCGCAGCAGCAGGATGCGATTGGGGGAGGGAACGCCCGCACCGGCCTTGTTCATGAAATAGTTGGTGATTTTTTCGACTAAACCGGAATCGGGACGCGGCGGGCTGTTGGTTTCGGCGACCAATATATCGCCATTGGGCAGGCGCAGCATCGATCGCGGATGCGACAGCCCCTCGGCAAAGCGAGCGACGGTGAGGCCCTGAGCCGCGGTCGGGGCTTCGCCAGCCTGCCATCCGGCGGCATCGGCAATGGCGACGGTCGGTATGCTTTGCGGGCGCGGCGCGGTGAAGACCGGCTCTCGGCCGACATCCTGACCCTCGGCCAGCTGGGCGACATCGGGCCGCGTCAGCCAGTAAAGCACGGCCGCACCCAGCAGGATGAAGATGATCGAGAGGGCGAGAATATGCTTTTTCATCGGATGTTCCAAAATGATTCAGGCCGAAAATGAACCGGACCAGACGGGAATCGGATAGGCTCCGCCGTCAGCGCTCGCGCTCCTTCCACCACAGGCCAAGCGCAATCGCAATCCCCAGCGCCAGCCCGATGAGCAGTCCGATGGTCGGTTGCCCCATGAAACCGCCCGCGAACACGCCGATCAACGCCAGCAGCGCGATGAAGATGCCGCCCGCCTGAGCGGGCTTTCCGCCTTGCCGATCATTCATGCCTGACTGTCCGTCACTATGGTTCTCCTGGGAATTTTTGCGCCATATCGGGATGGGCTGTGTCCCGCCCTTGGACGGCTGTCCCGATATGGCATTTGCCTAATGATATATTGACCTTCGTAACCGGCCCGTTCCCGCAAGGCGTGTTTTCTGGCACGGTCGTTGAACCCTATGCCTTGGGGACGATTGGGTTGCGGTAGTGGGGTTACATGAATTTTCCATATTTTGGGGGCCGTAAGGGGTTCGAGGATGCTTCGAACCTGATAGAAGCATTTGGCTCCAATGCAGGGTATGAAGCGTCGGTTCGCGCCGATCGCAGCCGTGATATGGGCAATCATATCCATTTTTGTCACTGGCGCCAGATCGAACGGCTGATCGTCCTGATGTCGATCGAACAGCCGGTCGGCACGGTTCACTGAAGGTCGTATGCCTATTCGTCTCCGCCCATAAGAATGGTGGGTCGGATGAGGGTTTTAGGGCGATTCCACCGCTCTGAGGCATGGCAGGCCATGGTCTGAACCGCGTTTCCGATTCAACCGGAATCAGGCGAGGTTCAGGCCGGCCTTCTCATCCAGTCCGCAGATCAGGTTCAGATTCTGGACCGCCGCGCCGGATGCGCCCTTGCCCAGATTGTCGAGCGCGGCCACCAGACGCGCCTGCGATCCATCGGCATTGGCGAATATGAACAGGTCCATGCCGTCCGTGCCTGCCCGCCGTTCGATCGCCAGCGTGCTGGCATCATAGCCGTCGATCACCTGAACGATGGGCGATCCCGCATAGGTCGCGGCGAGGCATTCCCTGATCGCTTCGGGCGAGGGCTTGCCCGGCATCGCGCCCAGCTGCAGCGGAACCTCGACGATCATACCGCGCAGCAGGCCGGTGACGGACGGCGCGAAGATCGGTGCGACGGAAAGACCAGCATGCATGGTCATTTCGGGCACATGCTTGTGGGCCAGCGACAGGCCATAAGTGCGCCATGCGGTTGGCGCGCCGCCTTCGCCTTCAAATTCCGCGATCATCGATTTGCCGCCGCCGGAATAACCCGACACGGCATTGACGCTGAGCGGCCAGTCGGCAGGCAGGATAGCGGCGCGAACCAGCGGCCCGATCAGCGCGAGGAAGCCGGTGGGATAGCATCCCGGGTTGCTGATCCGGGTGGCGGCCGCGACCCGATCATGCCCGATCAGTTCCGGAAAGCCATAGGTCCAGCCCGGCGCGACGCGATGCGCGGTCGAAGCATCGATCACCTTCGTCCGGTCGTTGGCGATCAGCGAGACCGCCTCCCGTGCGGCATCATCGGGCAGGCAGAGGATCACCACATCGGCATCGTTAATGGCCTGCGCCCGCGCGTCGGCATCCTTGCGCTGCGCATCATCGAGCAGGATCAGCGAAAACTCGTCACGGCCGGAAAGCCGTTCCCGGATTTCGAGGCCGGTGGTGCCGGCGGCGCCGTCGATGAAGATATTGTGGGTCATAATAATATCCTGCGCCGGGCGAGGACCGGCTGTTCATGATCCGGCTTCAGCCGGTCGATGGCGTCCGAAAGCGGTTCGATCACCGTGCTCATCCAATAAGCATTGGCGTGGAGCAACCTGCTGCCGTCCACCATGATGCCGACATGGCCGGGAAAGAAGACGAGATCGCCGCGATGCAGGGGCTCGCCATCGGCGATCGGCGTGCCGATGCCGTTGCGTTGCAGATCGGTGTCGCGCGGTACGCGAATGCCTGCCTGTCCCAGAGCGATCTGGACGAGGCCGGAGCAATCCACGCCGCCATGGCCGCGCCCGCCCCAGATATAGGGCTGGCCCAATTGCCGTTCGGCGGCATCGACCCAGTCGGCCTCATGCACATCAATGGGCATGAGGTGGCGCAGATGAACCGCACCCTTGTCGGTCACCACGAAGTCCCCGGAAACATCCCCCGCGATCCGTGTGCCCGCCGAGAGCATCGCGGTGATCGGGGCCTTGATGTCCGGGGTGGCAAAGACGGGTGCGATGCGGGCACTGACATGGTGGGTCGCGGCCAACATACCGCCGTCCAGCGCGTCCCGCTCGATATAGCCGACATAGCCGTCATGATCGCAAAAGCCCCAGGCCCAGCCGCCGGTGACATCGAGCAGATGAAAAGTTTCTCCACGCAGCAACTGGGTCGTTGCCGTAGCGTCCGCCGATGGGCTCTCGCGAACGAAGACGGCCTCCGCCACGCAGTGCATCGGTTGCGCCTTCGCATAATGGGGCGCGAACAACAGCCCGGCCAGGCTGACATCGGCGAGGTCGCCGCGCACGGCATTGACCCGCTTGTCGAGCAGGATGGAGCGGCCGTTCAGGCGAAAACAGATACGGTTCCCGGCCCCCCGGTCGGGAAAGTCATGATCGGCGTTCATCGCCCGCCCCTGCGATGAATGAAAGGGCGCGTCAAGAGGTTCACTGGCCTATTTCGCCGGATAGCGCTCGCTGAGCAGGGCAAAAGCGGCCCTCATCCCGAGCGCATCGCCACCCTTGGGACGCCCCGGCTTGGCCGACGGGCGCCAGGCGAAGGTGTCGAAATGGGCCCATTTTGTGCCTTTTTCGACGAATTTCTGAAGGAACAGCGCGGCGGTAATTGCGCCGGCAAAGCCGCCTTCACCGGCATTGGCGATATCGGCAATGTCGGATTTCAGCATGTCCTGATAATGCGGCCACAACGGAAGCTGCCACAGCGGATCGTCGGCAGCGGTGCCCAGTTCGACCATGCGGCGGCCCAGATCCTCGTCATTGGCGAAGAGGGCAGGGAGGTCCGGGCCGAGCGCCACGCGCGCCGCGCCGGTCAAGGTCGCGAAATCGATGATGAGTTCGGGCTTTTCCTCAGCGGCGCGGGTCAGCGCATCGCCAAGGACGAGGCGGCCTTCGGCATCGGTATTGCCGATCTCGACCGTCAGCCCCTTGCGCGTCGACAGCACGTCGCCGGGGCGGAAAGCATTGCCCGAAACCGCATTCTCAACAGCGGGGATCAGCAGATGGAGGCGCACCGGCAGGCGGCTTTCCATCACCAGTTCGGCGAGCGCCAGTGCATGGGCGGCCCCACCCATATCCTTTTTCATCAGCCGCATCGCCGAGGAGGGCTTGATGTCCAGCCCGCCGCTATCGAAGCAGACGCCCTTGCCGATGATCGCGATGGCGGGGTGATCCGCCTTGCCCCATGTCAGCTCGATCAGCCGGGGCGCATAATCGCGGGCGGCGGCGCGTCCCACCGCATGAATCATCGGATAGCCCTGTTCGAGAGCATCGCCCTGCGTCACGGTGAGGGCGGCCTTGTGGCGTTTCGCGACGGCCTGCGCGGCCTTTTCGAGATCCGCCGGCCCCATATCGGCAGTCGGCGTGTTGACGAGGTCCCGCACCATATGGGTCGTTCGGGCGAGCCTTATCGTCGGTTCGATGCGCGCTATAGTGGCGGTCAGCAGTATACGGGGACCGATCGCGGCTTCCTCCCTGGCCTTCCCGGTGCGGTAGCGATCGAACCGATATTGGGCGCTGAGCCAGCCGAAGCCGGCCGGGCCGATATCCCGTCCATCGGCAATCCGATAGGTGCCGGCGGGCAATATTTCGGCGAGCTTTGCAAGGCACCAGCTCGACAGCGAGTCCACATTGGCGACACAGGTGAGCACGGACCATTCATCGGCCTTGTCGCCGGGCAGGATCGCATGGGCATAGCCCTTGGGCTTGTAACGCTGCGCGGCGAGCGCGGTGCGAACCCTCTCGGGCTGACCGGCGAGCCATTCATCATAGCTTTTCGCGTCGATAATGTGGATGGTGCGGGCGGTCTGGCCGGTATCGGCTTTCAGGAGATCGGCATAGTCGGTCATGACTTTCCCTTAAGGCAAAGCCCCGGGCTGGGCAAAGGCCTTCTCGCAAGGGAAGAAATTCCGCTTGAACAAGGGGAAGGAGGCGGGGACAATGGCCGGGTTCCGATTGGAAGAAGAACAAGAGGGCGGCTGAACAGGAGCGGGCAGCCGTTCGTGGAAATATGAGGAATGCGATGAGAATCATGATTGCCGGGCCGATGTTGGCGCTCCTTGCCGCCTGTGCTGCCGAGCCCCATCATGAAACCGCCACGCCGGAAGGGGTAGAAGCGGATATGGCGAATGGGGCGCTCGCGTCCCCGGTCCCGCCAAAGCCGCCCGCGCCCGCAGAAGGGGTGAGGATCGAGCGCAAGGACGGGGCGTTGGAATTTTCCTATAGCTGGCCTGCCGCTGCGCATGATGTTGCGCCGCTCGATGCATGGCTGCGATCTCAAGCCGAAACATATTATCGTCAGGCCCATGACGAAGCGGAGGAAGGGCGTGTTGCGGCCGGGAAGGGCGATTATCCCTTTCACAGCTATAGCTATCAGCAGAGCTGGCAGTCTGTTGCCGATACCCCATCGGTACTGGTGATGCAGGGGGAAGGGTATAGCTTCACCGGCGGAGCCCATGGGATGCCTTTTACCGTCTCGCTGATCTGGGATCGTGGGGCGCAGCGGCGGCTCGCGACCGGCGATATTCTTGATGTGCCGAGGCTGGCGGGCGTGACACGCGATGCCTTTTGCAAGGAGCTTGACCGGCAGCGCGAGGAAAAACGCGGGGAACCGGTCGATCCCGATGCGACCGGGGGGATTCCCGAGTTCAACCGTTGCGTCGATATGACGCGTCAGCAGGTCCTGCCTGTTGCACGGGGAGGAAGGACGCTCGACGCGGTGCGCGTGGTGATCGGCCCTTATGAGGCCGGTCCCTATGTCGAGGGTAGCTACCAGATCGACCTGCCGATGACGCCCGCGATGATGGACGCGGTGAAACCGGCCTATCGCGGCTGGTTCGGTACCGGAACGCCGTAAAGATCATGTTCGTCGGCGTCTTCGATGGCGACAGCGATGATGTCGCCGGGCTTAAGGGCGGGATAGCCCTGCTGCACGTCGCGCAGGAATACATTGCCGTCGATTTCCGGCGCATCGGCCTGTGATCGGGCGGTGGCGCCGATGCTGCCGTCCTCGTCCGCTTCACCCACCTCGTCGATGATGACCGGCAGGGTGCGTCCGGTCTTCGCCTGCAGTTTCGCGGCGGAGATGGCGGCGGTTTTTTCCATGATGCGCTGATACCGCTCTTCCTTTACCTCTTCGGGCACCGGATCGGGCAGGGCGTTGGCCGCCGCGCCTTCGACCGGTTCGAAGCGGAAGGCGCCGACGCGATCGAGTTGCGCCTCGTCCAGCCAGTCGAGCAGATAGCGGAAATCCTCCTCCGTCTCGCCGGGGAAGCCGACGACGAAGGACGAGCGGATCGCGATGTCCGGGCAGATCTCGCGCCAGTTCCGGATGCGTTCCAGTACCTTTGCCTCATTGGCCGGGCGTTTCATCGCCGACAGCACTTTGGGGCTCGCATGCTGGAAGGGAATATCGAGATAGGGGGTGATCTTCCCTTCGGCCATCAGCGGGATGACCTGATCCACATGGGGATAGGGATAGACATAATGGAGGCGTACCCATACCGGGTTTTCCGGCGTGCCGAGATTGCCCAGTTCGCGGGCGAGGTCGGTCATGTGGGTGCGGACGGCATGGTCCTTCCACTGGCGCTCCTCATGGCGCACATCGACCCCATAGGCCGATGTGTCCTGACTGATGACGAGCAACTCCCTCGTGCCCGCCTGTACCAGCTTTTCCGCCTCGCGCAGCACCGCGTCGATGCGCCGCGATACCAGATCGCCGCGCAGGCTGGGGATGATGCAGAAGGCGCAGCGATGGTTGCAGCCTTCGGAAATCTTCAAATAGCTGTAATGGCGGGGCGTGAGCTTCAACCCGCCCTCTGGCACCAGATCGACAAAGGCGTTCGGCACGGGCGGCGAGGCCTCATGCACCGCGTTCACCACATCCTCATATTGATGCGCGCCGGTAACGGCGAGGACCTGCGGAAAGCGCTGGCGGATCAGCTCTGCCTCATTGCCCATGCAACCGGTGACGATGACGCGGCCATTTTCGGCGATTGCTTCGCCGATGGCCTCAAGGCTTTCTTCTTTCGCACTGTCGAGAAAGCCGCAGGTGTTGACGAGCACGACGTCCGCACCCGCATAGTCGGGCGACATCTGATAGCCGTCGGAACGCAGCTTGGTCAGGATGCGTTCGCTGTCGACCAATGCCTTGGGACAGCCGAGCGATACCATGCCGACCTTAGGCGCGGGGGGGAATTTCGTTGCCATGATGGACGCGCGCCATAGTCGGTTGTGCGCCCAATGTCACGCGGCGTGATGGCGACGGGGGCACCGTGCTCTCGGCGGCGCCCCGATCGGGGGTTACAGGCGGCAGATCGCAGTCTGGCCGTGGCGGGGGACAAAGCGGTCGGTCTTCGGATTATAGCTGCGATATTTCGCGCGGCAGCGATCGACGTGGCGTTGCCATTCCTGGTTCGATTTCTTGCCCCAATGCTTGGGCGGCGCCGGATAGCGGGAAGGGCTTGCCTGCTTGGTGACAGGCTTTTTCGAGGTTTGCTGCATCTCCTGCTGATGCTGTTTTTGCTGCTGCGTCTCGTGGCGAATGGTCTGGGTCTGTTTGGCAGGTGCGGTCTGTGACGAATGGCCGGCCTGTGCCTGTGCGGTTCCGGCAAGCGATGCGGTCGCTAGGGCGGTCGCTAGGAAAGTGGTGACGATCTTTTTCATGGGGAACTCCTTATCCTGTGATGATGTCGGAGCCCTTATTGCGCTTTCCCAAATGGCGGGAAGATGAACAGCTTCGTTTCACTAATAGAAATTTTCATGGAATTACAATGATATGTGTAATGTTACGAGGGCGTACACAGTGATACTATATTGCCGTATGTTGCAGCCCCCTCCCTTTGCCGGGGAGCGCTGTTCTTATCCAAAGAGAGGCTGGGTACGGGGCGGTCGGGGGAGGGAGGGCTGGTCCGCTTCAGGGCATGATTCGAGTGAATTGAACCGGATCATTCTTTGCTTTCCGTATTTTCGAAGCCGTCAGGTCATCCCACTCGACTTGAAAATGCTCTGAAGATCGGGTGCTGCCGGAACTGCCAAAAGTTGCCCTTCGCAGGTCGTAAGAGCCGCGATCACAGGCGGCTGAAGCGGAATGCCGACCGGTCTCAGGCCTGATCGTTCATATGCTGGGGAATTATCTCTATGATGATATCCCCGGTTTTTAGCGTCTTCGCGGCTTCTTCCACGAAGCTGATCGGTTTCCCGGCGCGATAAATGCGAACGCCGAGGCCGGTCGTGATTGCCGAAAGCGGGTGGCCGACCTCTTCTGTCGTCACCAGCCGCTCGCTCAGCCGGACCCGACCTGCCGAGGAGGCAAGGTCGGCAATATAATCGGCGATATGCGGTCCTGATTCGCTGCCCGCCAGCAACAGGCCGGTGAAGCTGACCGGGTTGATGACGGTGGTTGCGCCTGCCTGCCGCGCCAGCAGTTCATTGTCTTCGTTACGCACGACGATGCTGATCGGTATATGGGGGGCGAGGTGTCGTGCGGTCAGGGTGATCAGGATCGAGGTATCGTCCCGCCCGGCCGACACCAGCATCGCGGCGGCATTGGCGATGCGCACGTCCGCCAGCGTCTTGTCGCGCGTCGCGTCGCCACGCAATATGTTGCAGCCCAGAGTTTCGGCCTGTGCCAGCCGGGCTTCCGACGGGTCGATCACCACCATTTGCGCTGGATCGGTGCCGCGTGCGATCATTTCGTTCACGGCTTCGCTACCGCTCACGCCGAAGCCGACGATGACGATATGATCCTGAAGGGATTTTTGAATGCGGGACATGCGCCACCTGTAAAGCGAATTGCGCAGAAAGAAACTATAGGCCGTACCGAGAAAGATCAGCCAGACGAAAAGCCGGATCGGCGTGACGATGAAGGTTTCGAACAGCCGGGCCTCGGGGCTGACCGGCACGATATCGCCATAGCCGACGGTCGTTACCGTGACCGTGGTGAAATAGAGAACATCGATGAAGCTGATATGATTGTCGAGATTGTCGTGCAGGCCGTCGCGATGGAGCCAGTGGACGAGGAGGACCAGCCCGACTAGCGCGACGATGAGCAGGATACGCCAGGCAAGGTCCGCCCAGATCGGGATCGCTGAACGCCGGCGCAGAAAATGCGACAGATCCTCTCGCCGGGGTTCGCGGATGCGCATGGGGCCTAACCGAAGGCTTCGGTCAGCGTCGCCATCGACGCCTCATGGGTCAGGTCGAAATGGAGCGGCGTAACCGAAATATAGCCATCGCGGATCGCCTTGATGTCGCTGCCTTCGGTACCCTGGCTGCTGGTGCCCATGCTGAACCAGTAATAGCGGAAACCGCGCGGGTCGGTGCCCTCTATCGCCTTGGTATAACCCGCCTCGTGAAACCCCTGGCGGGCGACCCGGATGCCTTTCACGTCCTCCGGCGCGATGGCCGGAAAGTTGATGTTGACCAGCATATGCGGATCATGGGGCAGGGCGAGCAGCGGGCGCAGCACCTTTTCGCCCCATGCTTCCGCGCAGGTAAAGGGCACGCTGTTGCCGGCGCCTTCGCGGGCATAGACCTGACTCAGCGCGATCGAGCGAATGCCGGAGATCGCGCCTTCCATCGCCGCCGAAACCGTGCCGCTATAGGTAACATGTTCGGCGAGGTTGGCACCGCGGTTGACGCCGGAAAGAACGAGGTCGGGCGGGCAATCCTTCATCAGATGGCTGATCGCCATCATCACAGCGTCAGTCGGCGTGCCGGTGATGCTGTAATGTTTTTCGCCATGCTTGCGGATGCGCAGCGGGCGGGTGAGGGTGAGGCTGTGGCCCGCGCCGGATTGTTCCTCCGAAGGTGCAACGATCCAGATGTCATCGGACAGGGTGCGGGCGATGGCTTCCAATACCCTGAGACCGGGGGCGTTCACGCCGTCATCATTGGTGAGCAGAATGCGCATCAGCTATTCCTGGGTTCCAGCCGGGTCAGGCCGCCCATATAGGGGTGCAGAACCTCGGGAATGTCCACGCTACCATCCGCATTCTGATAATTTTCCAGCACCGCGACCAGCGTGCGCCCGACCGCGAGGCCCGAGCCGTTGAGCGTGTGAAGGAAGCGGGTGTTTTTTTCGCCCTCCGGCTTGTAGCGGGCATTCATGCGCCGGGCCTGAAAATCGCCGCAATTGGAAACGGAGCTG
Source organism: Sphingomonadales bacterium (assembly GCA_006226685.1). Lineage (GTDB taxonomy): Bacteria > Pseudomonadota > Alphaproteobacteria > Sphingomonadales > Sphingomonadaceae > Sphingobium. Next base: position 21,916 of record SBGG01000049.1, on the reverse strand, counting down.
ATCTCGCGATAGCTGTTCTGACTGGGCAGCCAGACTTCCAGATCCCATGTCTTGCGTGCGCCGAAACCAATGTCCCCAGTGCAGAGCGTGATCTTGCGATAGGGCAGGACCAGTGCCTCCAATATGCCCTCCGCGCATTTCACCATGCGCTGATGCTCGGCTTCGCTTTCTTCCGGGCGGCAGATGGTGACGAGTTCGACCTTTTCGAACTGATGCTGGCGGATGAAACCGCGGGTATCGCGTCCGGCCGAACCGGCCTCCGAACGGAAGCAGGGGGTCAGCGCGGTGAAACGCAGCGGCAGGTTGTCATCCGGTACAATCTGTTCGCGCACCAGATTGGTAAGCGAAACCTCTGCGGTCGGGATCAGCCAGCGTCCGTCGGTGGTCTGGAACAGGTCCTCGGCGAATTTGGGAAGCTGGCTGGTGCCAAACAGAGCCTGATCGCGCACCAGCAGGGGCGGGTTCACTTCTTCATGGCCGTTCACGCCGGTCTGGGTATTCAGCATATATTGGGCAAGCGCGCGATGAAGCCGCGCCATGCCGCCGCGCAACGCCGCGAAACGCGCGCCCGACATCGTCGCGGCCGCCTCGAAATCCAGGCCGAGCGCGGGGCCGAAATCGGCATGGTCCTTCGGTTCGAAATCGAAGCTGCGCGGGGTACCCCAGCGGGAAACCTCGACATTGGCACTTTCATCCGGCCCTTCGGGCACGTCGTCGGCAGGCAGGTTGGGGATGGCGGCGAGCATCGCGTCGAGCGTGGCGCCTGCTTCACGGTCCTTTTCCTCGAGCGCGGACAGGCTGTCTTTCAGCGTGGCGACCTCGGCCTTCAGGGCTTCGGCCTTTTCCATATCCTTTTGCGCCATGGCCTGACCGATTGCCTTGCTCGCTTCGTTGCGGCGGGCAAGGCTTTGTTGCAGTTCGGTCGCTACAGCGCGCTTTGCACTGTCAAGTTCCAGAATTTTGGCGGAAAGCGGTTCCAGCCCGCGCCGGGCAAGCCCGGCATCGAACGCTTGCGGGTTTTCTCGGATGAAGCGAATATCGTGCATGGGATGCGGTCCGGTTCCTTGGCTCCAAAAACTGTCAAGCAGCCCTATGCCGTTCGGGGGAGGCTGGTGCAAGGCTTGGCAGGGCGAAAGAGGAATGATCGCACGGCCGGATAAAGGCCAGCGCCGGTGGCGGAGATCGCTCGGCGGGAAGTCTTCCGTCTCGCGAGGCAGGCCTGCTCGGCCGTTTTTCGTCCGTCCGGTGAGGCGATGGCGGCGGTCAGCACGATCGGAGCTGGCCCGGAGGCTTTTCTCATCCTTGCAGCATGGGGATCGATCCGCTTTCTGCGATTCATTGCCTTGTGCACGCCTTGCCCGCTTGTGCACGGACGGCGGCATGGCTATAGGCGCGTCCAACAATGTACGACAGACCATTGGAGTTGGATTCGTAGCCCTTTTCCGAAAGGGTTGGATGGTCGGTCGTGCAGCCCAGTTAGTGATTTCGGAGAAGTCATGACGAGCCTGCCCGATGGATATCGCCCTTCCCCCGATGAAGAGTTCATGAACCCCCTGCAGCTCGAATATTTCCGGCGACGGTTGCTGGATTGGAAAAAGGAAATATTGGCTGAGGCCGAGGGAACGCTGGCGGTGTTGCAGAACGAGCCGCTGCGGGAACCGGATATGAACGACCGCGCCTCCAGTGAAACGGACTGGTCGATCGAGCTGCGCACTCGCGATCGCCAGCGCAAGCTGATCTCTAAGATCGACGCGGCCCTGCGCCGCATCGACGAGGGCGAATATGGCTATTGCGAGGTAACCGGAGAGCCGATTTCGCTCGGACGCCTCGAAGCCCGACCGATCGCGACCATGACGCTCGAGGCTCAGGAACGGCATGAGCGTCAGGAAAAAGTGTCTCGCGACGATTGAGTTGCAGCGGGCTGTGCCGGGGCATGACAGGTGCTCCGGAGGCTCGTTTCCGGAACGGAGCAACAGTTCGCACGGTCCACCGTCCGACCGCAGTCGCCCGTCCGACCGCAGTCGCCGCCAGGTCCGGATATTATTTTGCCATGCGTAACAACACGTCCGGTAGCAGGCTGCCCGTGTCAGGCAAGTCGCCCGTTTTGATCGTTTCGAAAATCTAAACCGGCCGGGAACGACCGACGCCTCGCACGAACTTTGGGATCGTGCAGACGCCGATACGTTATCTCGCAATCAACTTGCGTATAATACCCGGTCAGCCTGTATCTCAGGCGTTGTTCAGGGCTTCCTTCAGCCGTAATTTCCGCTTTTTCATCTCCGTTAGGCGAGCTGCGTCCGGCATCGGACGACTCAGTTCGAGGCGAATCTTCGCCTTGAGTGCGTCGCGCTTCGCTTTAAGTGCAGAAATGTGGCTGTTTTCCATGACATTCTCCGTAGATCGAGTGTGTCGGGACGGAACAGTAGAGCATGAAATGGGGCTGATGTCTCCTGCTGTTTTGCTTGTTTTGGCAACTGTTACGACGTGACGCGTTCCGCTTGCGGCGGGTCGTTCCGGCGTGTCCGGATGCAGGCAGGGAAAGGCGTGCGGAAAGCGGCGGAATGTCACTCCACGCTGGACCGGCATGGCGGACATGGGTTATCTCTCCCTCATGAATCCCGAAGAAATCATGCGCAGGGTCGAGTTGCTGAAGCAGGAGCATCGCGATCTCGACAGTGCGATTGCCGCGCTGGCCCAGAACGGCACCGCCGACCAGCTTCAGCTGGCGCGGCTGAAGAAGCGGAAGCTGATGCTGCGCGATGAGATCGCATTGCTGGAGGATTCGCTGATTCCCGATATCATTGCCTGAAGAAGCCGCATGAACAGGGGTGCGTCGGTTGAGGAGGGCAGCGCCGCTCCTCCGGGGCGACAGGAGAATATAAGCGTTCCCGAACGGGACATCTGCGGCACGGCGCGGCGTTTACCACGAAGCAATGCTGACAAAGGGTGAGGGATGTGTCACGCCATTGTCATGTCAACTGCCGAGTCCCTTGATCCTGGGTTGTTTTCCCGCCTTGTCGATAATCTCTATGTCGAGGCGATGGTGATGGCCGATGAAGCGCGTTCCTATTTTGACAGGCAGGGGCTGCAGGACAAGGAGGAGCTGGATGTGATCGGGCGCCTTTCCTTTACCTGCGAATCTTTGAAGGTGACGACCCGCCTGATGCATGTGATCGCCTGGCTGTTGACGCAGAAGGCGTGGCGCCGTGGAGAAATACCGGATGAGGCGCTGAATGAAACGCGCTATCGGCTTGGGCAGGCAACTTCCACCGATGCGGATGTGCTTGCGGTCATGCCGCCTCCGGCCAGGGATCTGGTGACAGGGAGCGAGGCCTTGTATGAAAGGGTCCGGCGTCTTCAGGAAAGCATGGTGCGCGCGCGGACTCATGTGTTGCAGGATGGAGCCGAAGCGGCGTTACCGACCGCCGGGCCCGGTCCCGCGCGGGATCTGCTTGCTCGTCTGGAACGCGCTTTCTGATCATTCCGTCCTTTTCTCCGGTGTTCGGGCATTGCGCCTTCCCGTTGGGGTCTTTAATCCTTTGTCATGGTTTTTGTTCGGCGGTCCGACGCGACGCTTTTTGCCAGTGAATCGGGAAGGTCGGATGGAATCCGAAATCTGGATAGATGGGATACTATGCTGGGAGAGCGTTTCATGACCGCGCCCGGTTTGCGGTTTCCCTTAAAAAAGGCGGGATTGTTCCGATCGGGCGGCGTGGGCGGCTATATACTGGGGTTCAGCCTGCTGACCCTGCCCTTTTCCGTCGCGCGGGCGCAGGAAAGGAATGTGGGCGGCGGTGAAAATGCCGCCATGGTTGCCCCGGAGCAGGCGCCGGTTCAGTCCGGGGAAGAGGCCACGCCGCCTCCTTCCACCGCCAGCGGCCCGGATATGCTCTCTTCTGCCCCTGTCGACGAAAGCGAATTCGGCCTCGATCTGGATGAGAGCATGGATATCGGCGTCGCCTGGCCGGATATGGACGGCGCGCTTCCCGACATTGCGCTACCCGCGCCCGATGTGTCAGGTAAGGAAGGTGTGGGAGAGGAGGCGGACAGTCTCGCTTCGGGCAACGACCGGCAGGAGGGAACGTCGCCTGCAACTGGCGATGGGGTAACTGGCGTGGTTTCTGCCGATGGCGGGTCTGGGCCGGATAACGCGTCCGCAACGGCGGAGGCAGAGTCCACGACCCCGGACAGCAATGCCGCGGCCGAATTGGCGGCGATGACCGATGATGGCGCCGAACGGCGTTACCGGGTGCAACTGGATGGCCTTGACGAGGTGGAGGACAGCCAGTTCAGGGAACGTTTCAACACCCTGTCATCGCTGAAGGCGGAGGATGGCAAGCCCGCCAATCTCGCTCAGATCAATCGCCGGATGCAACTTGATGCCGACCTTATCGATCGCATTTTGCGGGCGAAAGGATATTATGGCGCGATCATCCGGCCTTCCGTCACTGCGCCGCAGGCCGGGGATGGTGACAAGCTGAACGTCACGTTCAGTATCCGGCCCGGAATCCGATATACGCTCGCCACGATTCTCCTGCCTGGGCTTGCCATTGCGGAGCGTCAGGCCCCGCAGTTGCAGAGCGCCTTTCCGATTGCGGTCGGGGATCCGATCGATGCCGACAAGATCGTCGCCGCTCAGACCAGTCTGGCGGCCGCGCTCGGCGAAAACGGCTTTCCCTTTGCCAACGTCGAAGAGCCACAGCTCACTGTCGATCATGAGACCCGGAAAGGGGATCTGGAGGTGGTGGTGCGCGCAGGCGGCTATCGCCGCTTCGGCGGAATTCAGCTCGATGGCGAGACAAGCCGGATTTTTACGGCAAAGCATCTGATGCGGATCGCGCGTTTCGATCGCGACGATGTGTATCAGGTTTCGGATGTTGAGGATCTGCGCCGCGCGATCGTCGCTACGGGGCTTGCTTCTTCGGTTGAGGTGAAGCCGGTGGATGCGGGGGATGGCGAGCATGCCGATATTGCGGTCTCCGTTGCGCCGGCGCCCATGCGCACCGTTGCCGGGGAAATCGGCTATGGTACGGGCGAAGGCTATCGGCTTGAAGCGAGCTGGCAGCATCGCAATTTCTTCCCGCCCGAAGGAGCGGTTACGGCGCGCGGGCTTCTGGGCACGAAGGAACAGGCCATCGGTGTCGCCTACCGCCGTAATAATTTCTGGCGACGGGACAATATATTGTCCGCCGCGTTCAGTTTTCGCCATCAGGACTATGACGCTTATCAGGCCAAGACGATCTCGTTGACCGCGGGATTAGAGCGGCAGAGCAATCTTCTCTATCAAAAGAAATGGGTGTGGAGCGTCGGCACCGAATTGCTGGCCTCAAGGGAACGGGACTATTTTGGAAAGTCACTGCGTCTCGTCAATCGCGATTATCTGATCGCGGCGCTGCCAGTTTCGTTGACCTATGATGCGAGCGATGATCTGCTCGATCCGACGCGTGGTTTTCGTCTCGGCGCCCGGGTCAGCCCGGAGGTCGCCTGGCAGGGCGGCAGTGCCTATACCTATGCCCGAACTCAGGTCGATGGCAGCGTCTATCTGCCGGTGTCGGACAAGGTGGTGGTCGCTTCGCGCGCGCGGCTCGGGTCGATTTTGGGCGGTGTGGACAGCGACAGGATCGCGCCGTCCCGCCGTTTTTATGCCGGTGGTGGTGCTTCGGTGCGCGGCTATGCCTATCAGGCGATCGGGCCGCGCGATGCCGATAATGATCCGGTGGGCGGCAAGAGCCTTGCCGAATTCTCGCTGGAGGCGCGCATTCGTATGGGGGTTTTCGGTGTCGTACCGTTTCTGGACGCGGGCAATATCTCTACCGGGTTCCTGCCGAAAATGAGCGATATCCGATATGGCGCAGGCCTTGGCCTGCGTTATTATTCGACGTTCGGACCGATCCGCATCGATGTCGGTACGCCGATAAACCGGCAGGCGGGGGATAGCCGCGTCACCGTTTATGTTTCGCTGGGGCAGGCGTTCTGATGGCGGAGGATGGGGGCATCGATCCGGTGACGACCGGCCCGGCGGAAGAGAATGCGGTTCGCGTGCGTCGCCGCTGGCTGCGCCTGCGACACTGGCTGGCGATGGCGGTGCTCGGCCTGATCCTTGCCTTGGCTGCTTTTCTGAGCTGGCTCGACGGTCCGGCCGGGCATCGGTTCGTCATTGCCCAGATCGCCGGGCTGAAACCGGAATCCGGCCTGCGCATCGCGGTCGGCCGTATTGACGGCAGTCTCTACCGCCGGGCGACCTTTCGCGACGTCAGCCTGTCCGACCCCCATGGAGTGTTTTTTTCGTCACCCGAAATCAGGCTCGTCTGGTCGCCGCTGGGGTGGCTTTCCAATCGCCTAGACATTGATGAGCTGATCCTGCCGAAGGCGCGGCTGCATAAGCTGCCGCAGCTCAAATCCACAGGCGGCGGCAAGATATTGCCCGATTTCGACATCAGGATCATGCGCCTGCGTGTCGACCAGCTGGCCGTCGACAAGGCGGTGACGGGTCGGGCCGACAGTTTCACGCTGGAGGGCGATGGCGATGTTCGGGGTGGGCAGGCGGTCATCGATCTGTCGGCGCGCTCGCTCAAGGGGGATGACCGGTTGTTGCTGGCGCTCGACAGCCGTCCGGACGATAATCGTTTCGATGTCGACCTGACCGTCAATGCGCGGGCCGGGGGGCTGATCGCGACGCTGGCGGGGCTGCGTCAGGATGCCAATGTGCGGCTGGAAGGCAAGGGCGACTGGGCGCGCTGGGATGGCAAGCTGATTGCGACGCTCGATCGCAAATCGGCGGCGGGGTTCGATCTTGGCTTGCGCAAGGGCGACTGGACGCTGGAAGGGACGGTTGCCGGGGCGGCCATTGCCAGCGAGGGGGTGCTCGCCCGGCTGACATCGCCGCAACTGAAGCTGAGCGCCCGGGGGCGTTATGCGAACAAGCTGCTTTCCGGCGATCTTCGCGCGGAATCGGATGCGCTTGCCGTGTCGATGAAGGGTGGTGTTCATCTGGGTGGGCACGGCTATGACAATCTGCTGATCGATGTCGGGGTGAATAAGCCGGGTGCGCTGCTCAAATCCTTCGACGCGCGCGGCCTTGTCGCCCGTATGCGGCTCAATGGTCCCTTTTCGACCGCCCGCTTCGAATATCTGCTGCGGGCCGATCGGCTGCGTTTCGGTGATACGATGTTGAGCACGGTTCGTGCCGCAGGAGACGGGCGCGCCGGAGGAAAAAGCGGGGTCACGCTGATCCCGGTCGATCTGACGGCGCAAAAAATTGATGGGCAGGGCGATCTTGTCGCCTCCATCCTGCGCAATGCCCGGCTGACCGGAACGCTTCAGAAAAAGGGCGATATCATTACCAGTACGCCGATGCGGCTGCGATCCGACAAGCTGGATAGCGAGGTGCTGGCATTGTTCGATCTGGGATCGGGACGCTATGATCTGGCGCTGGCCGGGGATCTGCGCGGCCTGCTCATTCCCGGCTTCGGTATCATTGATGTGCATTCCCGGGTGAAGGCGAAGCCGGACGGGCAGGGCCGGTTCAGCCTCACCGGGCAGGTCGATGCCGGGATGCGCCGATTCGACATCGCTTTCCTGAAGCAGATTGCCGGGGGGCTGCCCCATGTGCGTTCGGATATCATGCTGGGGCCTGATGGGCGGCTGTATCTGAAGGGCACCTCGCTGCGGTCGCCATTGCTCGCTCTGGATGGCGAGGGGGTGCGCAACAGAGATGGCAGCATTGCTTTCTCCGGTAAGGGGCATCATGGCGATTACGGACCGCTGGAACTGACATTGTCCGGTGCACTGGAACTTCCGGCGGTCGACTTGCTGCTCAAGCGTCCGCTTGATGCGGCGGGGCTGGCCGATGTCCATGTGTTGCTCGATCCGCAGGGGCATGATTACCGGCTGAAAGCCGATGGACAGTCGCTGCTCGGGCCGTTTGCGGGTGAGGGCATGATCGAAATGCCGCCTGGCGGTGAAACGGTGATCGCCGTCGACCGGCTGACCGTCAATGGCGCGGAAGGCAAGGGGCGGTTGCGAGCCGTCACGGGTGGTTTGGCCGGGCGTCTGGAATTTGACGGGTCGCTGCGTGGTCCGGTCGATCTCATGGTCGATAATGCGGTGCAGAAAGCCAAGGTCGATTTCCGGATCAATCAGGCGCATTTCGCTGCCGCGACACCCATCATCATAGGTCGTGGGCGGTTGCAGGCTGATCTGGCGCTCGATCCTGCCGGGACGGCGATTGACGGCAATTTACGCGCCTTTTCGGTGCAGGTCGGCGGGCTGCGTATCAACCGTGTTTCAGCGGAAACGAAGCTGGTCGGCGGGACAGGCAAGCTGAAAGGCAATATCGTCGGGCAGCGCGGACGCCTGTTCGATTTGCAGGCGGATGCCGACATTGCGCCGGACGCAATTGGAATTGCTCTGTCCGGCTCGCTCGACCGGCAGGCGATTTCGCTGGACCGCAAGGCGCGCCTGACGCGGGTCGAGGGCGGCTGGGCGCTGGCCCCGGTCGCGATCCGCTATCGTGGGGGGCTGGCCGTCATCAACAGCGCCTCCTTCGGTTCCGATGTGCGCCTGGACGTCGGTCTCAAGAATCTGTCGCTGTCGCTGCTCGACCTCAGCAATAATGATCTCGGGCTGGGCGGTACGGCGAGCGGTCGGGTCAGCTATGGCTGGTCGCGCGCCGACGGGGCGAGCGGTTCCGCCTCTTTGCGGGTCAAGGGGCTGACACGTTCGGGCGTGACCCGCACCTCGGCTCCGGTCGATCTCGGCCTGAATGCGGAACTGACGGACCAGCGTCTGGCCATGCGGGCGCTGGTCCGTCAGGACGGCACGATCATTGGCAAGGCGCAGGCGCTGATGTCCCCGCTGGGCGAGGGGAGCCTGATGGAGCGGTTGCAGGCCGCACCGGTGCGGGCGCAAATTCGCTATGTCGGTCCGGCCAGTTCGCTCTGGCGGATGAGCACGATCGAGATTGTAGACCTGAGCGGTCAGGTGGCGATTACCGCCAATATTCGCGGCACCGGCGCCAATCCGGTGATTGACGGCGCGCTGATGACGCGCGACGCGGTGCTCGAAAGCCCGATAACCGGCATGAGGCTGACCAATGTGCGCTCCGCCGCCCGGTTCAACGGGTCGCGGCTGGTTTTCTCCAGCATTAGTGCCAGTTCCGGGAGCGGGGGCACGATCACCGGCCGGGGCAGCTTCGATCTTTCGCTGGGCGAGGGTGTCGGCATGGACCTGTCTTTCCAGACGGACAAGGCGGTGTTGCTGGATCGCGACGATATCGGGGCAACGGTGACGGGCCCGGTCCGCATTCAGTCCAACGGCGTCGGCGGTCTTATCAGCGGCGATTTCGACGTGATCCGCAGCCGCTTCACCATGGGGAAGGCCGCAGCGGTGGCGGAAATCCCCGAACTGCGGGTGATTGAGAAGAACCGCCGGGGCGGCGATTTTGAGCAGCCTCAACGCGGTGCCGACTGGCGGCTGGCGATCAAGGCCGACGCCCGCAATCGCCTGATGGTGAGCGGCATGGGTCTGACGAGCGAATGGGGGATGAATCTGGATGTCGGTGGCACGGTGGTGGCCCCGAAGATTGTCGGGCGTGCCGATCTCGTGCGCGGTACCTATGATTTTGCCGGGCGGCGTTTCGACTTGTCGGAGGGGGCGCTGCGTTTCGACGGCAGCGTGCCGGCCGATCCGACGCTCGACATCACGGCGGAGGCATCGCTGACCGATCTGGACGCGACCATTGCGATCAAGGGAACCAGCGTTGCCCCGGAAATCACGTTCAGCAGCACGCCAAGCCTGCCGCAGGACGAGGTGCTGTCGCGTATCCTGTTCGGGTCTTCGATCACGAATTTGTCCGCGCCCGAAGCGCTGCAACTTGCTGCTGCGGTCGGGTCGTTACAGGGCGGCGGGGGCGGCGGGCTGGACCCGATCAATGCGGTGCGCAAGGCGGCCGGGCTGGACCGGCTGCGTATCCTTCCGGCCGATGCGACGACGGGGCAGGGCACGTCGATCGGGGTTGGTAAATATCTGACCCGCAAAATCTATACGGAGCTTATTACCGACGGACAGGGCTATTCGGCGACGCGGCTGGAATATCAGGTTACGCGCTGGCTTTCGCTGCTTTCCAGCGTCTCCACGCTGGGTCGTCAGAGCGTGACGGTGCGCGCATCGAAGGATTATTGATTTTCGGGGCGGAATGGGCTGTGGTGCAATTCCGGCAGGCCGGTAAGAGGCGGGGCCTGTATGGCGCCGAACAGTTGAGGCTAGGAGATTGGCGTCCTAGGCGCAGGATTTAGACGCCGAGCCACTCCAGTTCGCCCGGAAGCTGTTTCGCATTATAATCGACCTGCAGTACGCGACGGCGCGTCGGGATGATGGCGGCCGAGGACGCGTGCAATATGGGTGTTGCATATGACCAGACGTCGCCTGCTTCGGCGAGGCAGGCCTGCATGCCGCAATTGCGCACAATCTCGTCGATTTCATGGACAGTGATGCGGCCCCGTTTGTGCGAGCCGGGGGCGATGAGCAAGGGAGCATTGGTAGCGGGCACGTCGTCGAGATGGACGCGAAGCGTCACCATATGTGCCAGTACTTCGAAGGGAGGAGCAACATGCAATATGCCCTGCTTGATCGTCCAGGGGCCGAAACCTTCGGTTTTTACCTTCCGTTTCACGCAGATGGTTCGGTCTTGATGCCATGCCAGTGACCAATTCGTCCGGTCCGTCTTGTCGAACAAAATAGCTCTAACAGCTGTTGCGTCAGGACCGATGATGGCGGTCGCGACTTGGCCGATCGGGCCTTGTGCAGAAAGGTAGCATCCCAAGTCTTCGATGCCGTGCAGGCGCAGTCCCGCGTGATTTTGGGGAAGACGCTCCGCAAGGGTACGCAACTCGATAAGATGTTCCGGCGCTGCAGAGCGAAATATCTTCGCTCAATGGTGGGAAATAGTCATTGCGGAAAGTTCGACTGGATAGTCCATGCACCTTATTAGTGTGCCGGGGGCGATGGTTGCAACATAGCGGTTCAGGCTGATGTGCCCTGAACATAGAAAAGCCCGGACGATTGCTCGTCCGGGCTTTTCGTGCAGTCCTGAAAGGGGTTCAGGCGCTGTAATACATGTCGAATTCGACCGGCGAGGGAGCCATTTCCCACTTGTACACTTCCGGCCACTTCAGTTCGATATAGGCATCGATCTGATCCTTGGTGAACACGTCGCCCTTCAGCAGGAAGTCATAATCGGCTTCCAGGCTGGTCAGTGCTTCGCGCAGCGAACCGCAGACGGTCGGAACCTCGGCCAGTTCTTCGGGCGGAAGATCATAGAGGTTCTTGTCCATCGCGTCGCCGGGGTGGATCTTGTTCTGGATGCCGTCGAGGCCCGCCATCAGCAGCGCCGCATAGCACAGATAGGGGTTGGCCATCGCGTCGGGGAAGCGGAATTCAACGCGTTTCGCCTTGGCGCCCGAACCGTAAGGGATACGACAGGATGCCGAGCGGTTGCGAGCCGAATAGGCGAGCAGAACCGGAGCCTCGAAGCCCGGCACCAGACGCTTGTAGCTGTTGGTGGTCGGGTTGGTGAAGGCGTTAAGGGCCTTGGCGTGCTTGATGACGCCGCCGATGAAATAGAGGCAGGTCTCGGAAAGACCGGCATAGCCGTCACCGGCGAAGAGCGGCTGGCCCTTTTCCCAGATCGACATGTGGGTGTGCATGCCCGAGCCATTGTCCTGCGCGATCGGCTTCGGCATGAAGGTCGCGGTCTTGCCATAGGCCTGGGCGACCATCATCACGACATATTTGTAGATCTGCATGCGGTCGGCGGTCTGCACCAGCGTGCCGAAGGTCAGGCCGAGCTCATGCTGCGCGGCGGCGACTTCATGGTGATGCTTGTCGCAGGGCAGGCCCATTTCGAGCATGGTCGAAACCATCTCGGCGCGGATGTCCGTGCAGGGGTCGACCGGCGCGACAGGGAAATAGCCGCCCTTGGCGCGCGGACGGTGGCCGAGATTGCCGCCTTCATATTCCTTGTCGGTGTTGGTCGGCAGTTCGACATCGTCGAGCTTGAAGAAGCTGCCGTCATAGCCCGTGCTGAAGCGGACGTCGTCGAACATGAAGAATTCGGCTTCCGGACCGACATAGACGGTGTCGCCGAAGCCGGCGGCCTTCACATAAGCCTCGGCGCGAACGGCGGTCGAACGCGGGTCGCGGGTGTAGAGTTCACCGCTCGACGGCTCGACGATGTTGCAGAACAGGATCAGCATCGGCGTCGCGCTGAACGGATCGACATAGACCGCGTCCAGATCGGGCTTCAGGATCATGTCCGATTCGTTGATGGCCTTCCAGCCTTCGATGGACGAACCGTCGAACATCAGGCCCTCGGCCAGTTCGTCTTCGCCCAGCACGCCGGCACACATGGTCAGGTGCTGCCACTTACCCTTGGGATCGGTGAAGCGCAGATCGACCCATTCGATCTCCTTCTCTTCGATCATCTTGATAATGTCTTTGGGCGTATTCGCCATGTCCGATTACCCTTTCTTCCATTTCCGCTGGTCCGATGTTTCGACCGGGCGGTATTTACATGATGCTGCCGTGCGGCGCGCGCACGGGCTGAATGAAGATTGATTTCAGATTGCGTCGCCGTCGCGTTCTCCGGTCCGGATGCGCATGGCCGATTCGATCGGCGAAACGAAAATCTTGCCGTCGCCGATGCGGCCGGTCTGTGCGGCATTGGCGATCGCTTCGACCACCCGTTCGGCCATAGCAGCCTCGACCACCACTTCCAGCTTCACCTTGGGCAGAAAATCGACCACATATTCGGCGCCGCGGTACAATTCGGTATGCCCCTTCTGGCGGCCAAAACCCTTTGCTTCGGTTACCGTGATGCCAGAAACACCGACTTCATGCAGGGCTTCCTTAACCTCGTCCAGCTTGAACGGTTTAATGATGGCCTCGATTTTCTTCATGTGGCTCCCACCTCAACTTGACTTCGTCCGGCTCCCCTTCCGGTACCGGCGTCACAGGATGTTCGGGCTGTAATCCTCCTCCTGTCGATGATGTATCCGTCCCTTTTCAGGTGGGCATCACAACCGGATTCCGACAGCTCTCACATCGCAAGCGCGACTCGGATGGTGACCTTCGGCCATGCGGAAAGAAAAGTCTATAATGCTCGGAATTAGGGCATATTCGGGGGTGGATGCCTGTTTTTTGGGCATGGCGAAAAAGGCTGTTACGCCTTCCGATCCCGCAATTCGTCAAGCCTCTGTTCCCAGCGTAGCGCGTCGGTGATGATCTTTGCCAGATCGTCATGGTGGGGGCGCCAGGCAAAGCGCTTCACTATCTCGCCATTGTCCGAGATAAGCGAAGGCGGATCGCCTGCTCTGCGCCCTTCGATGCGGCGTTCGATCGGGCGGTTGGTCACCCGGTCCACCGTGTCGAGCACTTCCAGTACCGAAAAACCCCGGCCATAGCCGCAATTGAGACGATGGCTGCGGCCCGGCTCCGCGATCAGGGCTTCGAGCGCCAGCACATGGGCGGCGGCGAGGTCCGACACATGGATATAATCGCGCACGCCGGTGCCGTCTGGCGTATCGAAATCGGTGCCGAACACCGCGACATGGTCCCGCTTGCCGAGTGCGGCCTCGACCGCGACCTTGATCAGGTGGGTCGCCCCGGCAGTGGACTGGCCGCTGCGCGCCTGCGGATCGGCGCCCGCGACGTTGAAATAACGCAGCGCACAATAGTTGAGCGGGTGGGCCTTCGACACGTCTTCCAGCATGATCTCGGTCATCAGCTTCGACATCCCATAGGGATTGATCGGCCGTTGTGGGCAATCTTCCCGTACAGGGCTGACTTCCGGCACGCCATAGGTGGCGGCGGTCGAGGAGAAGATGAAATGGCGGACGCCGCACCGCACCGCACTTTCGATCAGGCTGCGGCTTTTGGCGGTGTTGTTATGATAATATTTGAGCGGGTTTTCCACCGATTCCGGGACGATGATCGATCCCGCAAAATGCATGATTGCGCCTATGTTATGCTCGCGCAATGCGGCCTCTACCACCGGCTGGTCGGCAATATCGGCCTCGATTAGCGGAATGTCATCGGGTACGGCGAAAGGAAAGCCGGTGGTCAGATTGTCGATCACCACAACCGGCCAGCCTGCATCGCGCAGCGCCAGCACCGCATGGCTGCCGATATAGCCGGCTCCTCCCGTCACCAGCACCGCAGGCTTCGCGTTCATTTCATGCTCCCATTGCCGTTCCGCGCCCGGATAGGCAGTCGGGACCGGCTTGGCAACAATTGGCAACAAGGGGAATGCGGTGGCGGGAGAAGAAGCCGTTCAGGCCGCCGCTTTGCCTGCCACCGGATAGAAACGGCCCCCTTCCGCCGCCATCGCCCGCAACTGCGCGGTGGGCGTGAAACGTTTGCCATGGGTCGCCGCCAGCCGGTCGAGCGTGGCCACCACCTGGGGCAGGCCGAGCGTGTCCATATGGCTGAACGGTCCGCCGGTCCAGGGCGCGAAGCCCCAGCCGAAGATCGCACCGATGTCACCGTCCTCCGGTGCTGTCAGCACGCCTTCTTCAAGGCAGCGGGCGCATTCGATGAGCTGGCGATAGAGCAGCCGTTCCTTCACGGCGGCGACATCGGGCTGGGGCACGGCGCGCGGCCAATGGTCGCCGAGGCCGGGCCAGAGATGCTTCTGGCCGCCCTCGGGATAATCATAATAGCCCTTGCCGTTCTTGCGCCCCATACGGCCCAGTTCGACCACCATTTTTTCGATCACCGCATCCGCCTTGCCGGGGGCATAGGCGTCGCCCATTTCGCGGCGGGTGGCGGTCAATATCTTGTGCCCCAGCTCGATTGAGACCTCGTCAGAAACCGCAAGCGGCCCCACCGGCATGCCGAGTTGCCGCCCCGCATTTTCGATGAGCGCCGGGTTAATGCCTTCGGCCAGCATCTCCGTTCCCTCGGCCACATAGGTGGAGAAACAGCGCGATGTGTAAAAGCCGCGTCCGTCATTGACGACGATTGGCGTTTTCCTGATCTGGGCAACAAAATCCAGCGCCTTTGCAATGGCTTGAGATCCAGTATTGCGGCCCAATATGATCTCGACCAGCGGCATTTTCTCGACCGGAGAAAAGAAATGAATGCCGATGAAATTGTCCGGCCTGCTCCAGTTCCGCGCCAGCCCGGTAATGGGCAGGGTAGAGGTGTTGGAACCGAAAATCATGTCCGCACCCAGCACCGCCTCGACCCGTTTCGTGATCTCCGCCTTGATTGCCGGATCTTCGAACACCGCCTCGATCACAAAGTCACAGCCCCGCAGCGCCTCGACCTCTGTAACTGGTGTGATGCGCGCAAGGGTTTCGGCCATTTTCTCCGGCGTCATGCCCCGGCCGATGCGTTTTTGCAGCACGGCCTGCGCATGGGCTTTGCCCTTTTCGGCCGACGCCATGTCGCGATCAAGCAGCATCACCTCGATTCCGGCCTGCGCCGCAACGGTGGCGATACCCGCACCCATCATTCCGGCGCCGAGCATCGCAAGCCGCTTCGTCGGGGCAGGGGCGATATTGGCGGGGCGCCGCGCGCCGCGCTCGGCCGCCTGCTTGTTGACGAACAGCGTGCGCACCATTGCGCGTGCCTGCGGATCGGCGATCACCCTGGCGAAATATTTGGATTCCACCCGGATCGCCCGGTCCATCGGCAGCTGCAACCCTTCATAAACCGCCGATAATAGCGCGATCGGGGCATGGAGATTGCGTTGCGTCTGCTTGATCGTCATCGGCACGGCGCCCATGAAGGTCTGCACGAAGTTCGCGTTCATCGACCCTGCACCACCGGGCACTTTATAGCCTTTCTGGTCCCATGGCTGGGTCGATGCCGCAGGATTCGCCGCTATCCACGCCTTGGCCGCATCAAGGGCGGTCCCGGCCGGGACGACCTCATCGATCAGTTTCAGTGCGGCCCCCTCGGCGGGGCGGAGCAGCTTGCCCTGAAGCATGGTCATGAGGGCGGTCTGCACGCCGGTGATGCGCGGGAAGCGCTGACTGCCGCCGCCGCCGGGAAACAGACCCACCAATATTTCTGGTAGGCCGATGCGTGTTTTCGCATTATCGCCGACGATGCGGCGATGACAGGCCAGCGCCAGTTCGAAACCACCGCCGACACAGGTGCCCTCGATCGCACAGGCAACCGGCTTGCCGCAGGTTTCGAGGCGGCGCAAAATGCGGTTGAGTTCGAAACAGCGGGTGAAGAGCGTCGCCATATCGAGCGGCTTGCCCGGTTCCGGCAGCAGCATCGTTTCCATCGCCTTGAGGTCCATGCCCGCCATGAAGCCGCTGGCCTTGCCGGAGGCGATGACCGCCCCCTTCACCGCGTCATCGGCCGCGATCCGGTCGATCAGCGCCTCCAGATCGGCGAGAAACTGTGCGCCGATAACGTTCATCGATTGTCCGGGAACGTCGATGGTCAGGGTCGCAATGCCGTCGCCATCGCATTCGAAACATATGGTTTCTGTCATGATTTCTGTCCTCTCCGATCCGTTTTCAGACCCGTTCGATGATGGTTCCGGTGCCCATTCCGGCACCCACACACAGGTTGATGAGGGCCGTGCCCTTGCCGGTGCGTTCCAGTTCGTCGAGTGCAGTGCCCAGCACCATCGCCCCGGTCGCGCCCAGCGGATGGCCCATGGCGATGGCGCCGCCGTTCACATTCACCTTGCCGTGGTCGAGGTCCAGCGCCTGCATGTAGCGCAGCACCACGCTGGCAAAGGCCTCGTTCAATTCCCACAGGTCGATATCGGAGGGCTTCATGCCCGCCCGGTCGAGCAGCTTTTGTGCGACGCTTTCCGGCCCGGTCAGCATGATCGTCGGTTCGGATCCGATCGATCCCGCCTGACGGATGCGGGCACGGGGTTTCAGCCCGTATTTCTGGCCGATCTCCCGTCCGCCGACCAGTACCGCCGCAGCGCCGTCAACGATACCGCTGCTGTTCCCGGCATGGTGAACATGGTTGATCCGCTCCACCTCGGGATAACGGAGCAGAGCGACGGCATCGAACCCCGGCATCTGCTCTCCCATCACCTGAAAGCTGGGGGAGAGTGCGCCGAGCGACTGTATCGTCGCCTCGGGGCGCATATGCTCGTCACGATCGAGCAGGACTTCGCCGATCACATCGCGGATCGGCAGGATGGATCGGGCGAAGCGACCCTCATCCCATGCCTGTTTCGCGCGGCGCTGGCTCTCGACCGCATAGGCGTCGCACTCTTCGCGGGAAAAGCCGAATTTGGTGGCGATCAGGTCGGCGCTGATCCCCTGCGGCACAAACCAGGTGCGATAGGCCACGCCCGGATCGCCCGCCCAGGCCCCGCCGTCCGATCCCATCGGGATGCGGCTCATGCTTTCAATGCCGCCTGCTACGGCGAAGCGCGCCTCGCCGGAAACGACCTTGGCCGCCGCCATGTTGACGGCCTCCAGCCCGGAGGCACAGAAACGGTTGATCTGCACGCCCGGAACCTGCTCGTCATAGCCCGCATTGAGCGCGGCCACCCGGGCGATGTCCATGCCTTGCTCGCCCACGGGCGTGACGCATCCCATTATCACATCGTCAATATCTGCCGTATCGATGCCGGTGCGTTCTGGAATGGCCCGCAATATCTGCGTCGCCAGTTCGATCGAGGGGATTTCATGCAGCGCGCCGTCCTTCTTGCCGCGCCCTCGCGGGCTGCGCACCGCATCGTAAATGAAAGCCTCCATGCCGCTCACTCCTGCGTCTGATCTGCCGTCTTTTACCGGCCAATGTGCGCCACTTTTCGCGAAGTGCAAGGGTGGAAAACCGCAGTCGGCAAAGGCAGATGGCGGATTTGCCGGGATGGAACGGCAATGCCGTAGCGTCGCGCACAGAGCGGGACGGGTAAAGTTTTTCCGCCCACCGGCGCGGGCGTGAGGGCAGAAACAACTGGCAATCCGCATCACCGGGCCCATATGGGCTGTTCCACCTAATGAATGAAATAAGGCTTCCGGCCGGGGGATTGAGATGCACGACAAGCGGGATGGAAATATTGTGGTGAGGGCCGAGCCGCCGGCCAAGCCGGATGTACCGGGGGACGTACAGGAGGCGATCCGCACGCTGATCCGCTGGGCCGGGGAAGATCCGTCACGCGAAGGGCTGATCGATACGCCCAAGCGCGTCGCACGGGCATGGCTCGAATATTGCGAGGGTTATCGGGAAGACCCGGCCTATCACCTCTCCCGTATCTTTCATGAGGTCGGCGGTTATGACGAGATCGTGCTGCTGAAGGATATTCCGTTCCAGTCGCATTGCGAACATCATATGGCGCCGATCACCGGGGTCGCCCATATCGCCTATCTGCCGGGTGATTATGTGGTCGGCATATCGAAGCTGGCCCGCGTGCTGCACGGTTTCGCGCGTCGATTGCAGGTGCAGGAGCGCCTGACCGCCGAGGTCGCGGACTGCATCTGGGATAATCTCCACCCGCGCGGCGTCGCCGTGGTGATCGAGGCGACCCATGGCTGCATGACCGGACGCGGCGTACGGACCCCGGATGTGGTGATGAAGACCAGCCGCATGATGGGCGTGTTCCGTGAGGACGACAAGAGCCGCAAGGAAGTGCTTCAGCTGATGGGCCTTTCCTGATGCCGGATGTGGCGGGCGCGGGGGAGGAACCGCCGCTGGCGCTGGTTACGGGCGGGCATCGCCGCCTTGGCGGTCGGATCGCCGCCGCACTGGCGGGCGCAGGCTATCGGCTGGCGCTGCATGGCAGCCATGATGTCGTGCCGGACCCGGATGTCGAGCAGGCGCTGCGAGTCTCCGGCGCGCATTGGCACGGCTTCGTTGCCGATTTCGAGCAGCCCGGCGCGGCGCAAAAGCTGATGGCGGCGGTGGCAGAGCATTTTGGCGGCGCGCCCGACCTGCTGGTCAACAGTGCCGCGATCTTCGGGCAGGACCGGCTGGACACCGTTACCGAGGATGATCTGATGCGCCATTATCGGGTCAACGCCGCCGCGCCGGTGCTGCTGAGCCGGGCGATGGTGGAAGCTGCGGCGAAAAGCGACCTGCGCGATCGCGCGATCATCAATATTCTCGATCAGCGGCTCGTGCACCCCCATGGCGATCAGCTCGCCTATACGCTTTCCAAACAGGCGCTGGAGGGCTTCACCCGTCTGGCCGCGCGGGAACTGGCCGGGCAGGGCATCCGCGTCAACGCGGTCGCGCCGGGCCTCACCATCGCGACCGAACATTATGAAGGCGGACAAATGGCCCGGCTCGCCGCCATGATGCCGCTACGCCGCCTGCCCGAACCCGCGCAGATCGCGGAGGCTGTGCTCTATCTGGCCCGCGCGGATGCGGTGACCGGGCAGGTGATCGCGGTGGACGGCGGCGCGCATATGGAGAGCTATGCACGGGATTTTCTGCATTTGTGAGGGGAGGGCGGTTTCAGGCCGATCCGGAACGGCAGGTTTCAGGAGTGCAGATCGGGATAGCGGATGTTCCAGAGGAAAATCGGATCAGTTCGTTCGGGAGGCAGATAGCCAGAATAATACCGCAGGAGCGCTTCTACTGCGGATGTAGCCTTATCAGACATCTCAACGAACTTCTGCCAAAGTAGTGCTAGGGCGGATCGACATTCAGCCCTGGCGGCCTGCAAATGGCGCTTTCGCGCGCTTCCGGTGCTCATGTACCTTGAGTACGCTCCGCTCCGGATCACGCAAAATCACCATTGTCGGCTCGTCATCTTCTGAATGTCGATTCGCCCTAGTGTGCAGAGATGTTGGAAGCCGGATTTCCTGGCCATTGCCGCATCCAGTTTCAGAGCATGTGAGCGAAGCTCGTATACGGACCGCCCAAGGTGGCTTTACAGTCAAGTCCAGCCCCTCTCTCCGCCTCCGTTAGTTCCAAAATAATTGCACAGCATCGGAAAGTAAATTTCTGCGTTCCGTTCAAAACTCGACACGAGCTATACTTGATGTTTAGGGTGCTCTGGCTCGCTCCAACGAAGTTTCCTTATGCGGCCTATGGCGATGCAAGGCGCGTCAGACACGCGGCGAGTTCGGATTGTCGCCGGCATCCGGTCTTTTCAAAGATGGACTTGAGCATCGAACGCACAGTGTCTGCCGTCGTTCCGCGCTGACGGGCGATGTCGGGTGCGGAGTTCCCATTCGCGATCAATCGCGCCACCTCCGCTTCAGTATTCGTCAGACCATAAGCGATGCGAAGCAAGTCCGCTTCGATGCGCATGATACCCCGCGAGGGCGTCAAGGTGAGAACATAGGATGCTCCCCAGAAGTGGATTCCGATGCCGGGCACCCGCATCAGACGTCCCAGATAGGCAAATTCGCCGTTTGAATCGAAGACCGGAAAAGTCGTCGCCTCCATAGCCGGGTCGATCGGCGCCACCGGTTGATGCGTTCGGCCGCCGATGCGCAGGAGCAAACGACCATTGAGACTGGTCCGCGCTTCGCCGACAGCAAGAAGATTCGCAAACTCAGCCGTAGTGTCGCGTATGCGGCCATGCTGATCCAGGACCGCGGCGAGGCCTGAGGTCGTTGCGTTCAACACCAGTTGCTCATCCCGAACGCGCAATTTACGCGCCAGACCAATAACTGGAGCGAAAAGTTGCGCTACAGACTCAAGATGTCGAACCTGCTCATCGTCGACCGGGCCGCGGGAGCGTGAATTGAAAGCGGCGAGGCCGATGATGCTGTTCGGGGACTTGTCAAGCAGAACGCCCCCAAAATGCGCTGTGCCACAGGGAATCAGCAACTCCTGATAGGCTGTGTTTCGCTGGATAGCCTCAGGCGTGATGAAGTCCTTGTCGCGAAGGACTTGTCCCAAACTCATCGTCGGGATCGCGCCGACCCGCGGGTTGATTGACCAATAGTCTACCTCGAATCGCGCCAGATGATGGTCGAGGTCTCCAAAAAAGGTCGACGCTTCAAAGCCGAACTCCCGACTTGTCGAGAGCAACTGGATAACCGGCGCGTTCAGTTGCCTGCAAAGGTCGCCCAGAACGCCTTCAAGTGCGGCCGGATCAAATAAGGCCTCCGTGAATCTGTTCTGCAGCGTTGACAGGTCCATGATTCATTCAGGCCTGCGATACCATGGCGAGGTCGCGTGCGCGGAACCTCGGCCTGGCCCAGACGGAGGGTGATACGCGAGCAGGCTGCAGGTGAAATGCAGCCAAATGACCAGAATTTATCAATAAATTGACGCTCATGCTGACCCGCTTCCCCCGAAGGGGTATTAACTTGAAAACATCCTGTCAAATCGCAAGCTGCCTCTTGGTCGGTATGTAGGCATCCGACTGGAAGCAACGCCACAGGGGACTCGCGCTCAGCCGCAATGTGCTGCGCGCGAGGGGACCGCCCGCGTTTTTTCTTCTGCGGACCGGCTAGTGATCCGTCTGATTATCGGCAGCAATATCCTTTTGTCAAAGCTCCCCCCAATTGGGGGGGGCGATGCAAAAAGCCCCGCTTTATTCAAGCACATCTCACAGAAAGTCGTTGGACGGCTTGATTTCTCTATTCCTTGAACCGGGGGCCATGATGGGAAATTCCAATTCTCAATCATCACAGTTACAATCCATACGTCATAAACAGTCGGAGGAACACTCGTTCTCGACCCGCTGGCGCCGGATACTGGCGTGCACCGTTGCTGGTACCAGTCTGATGGTCGCAGGGTGTAATGATGGTGGTGTCAATTCGACGCCTACACCTACACCTACACCTACACCTACGCCCACGCCCACGCCCACGCCCACACCTACGCCCACGCCTACGCCTACGCCGACGCCCACGCCTACGCCCACGCCTACGCCTACGCCGACGCCCACGCCTACGCCGACGCCCACGCCTACGCCTACGCCCACACCTACGCCCACGCCTACGCCGACGCCCACGCCTACGCC
>SBGG01000053.1 GCA_006226685.1 Sphingomonadales bacterium | reverse complement strand
TGCCTTTTCCATTCGGATCGCGGCAGCCAATATTGTTCTTATGACTACCAGAAAAAGCTTCAGGCCTACGGCCTGCGTCCATCGATGAGCGGCAACCTGCGCAACCGCTTGGTCAAACGACAGCAACTGGGACGAAGCCGCCGTTCTCCGCTCGTTGCTTGAATGACGGCTTGCGGCAAGAGCAGCCGCTTGAGGCTAGTTCGAATATCATCTTTGGTAGACTGAAGTTGCGCTATCTCGGGATCGACGTGGAAGACGCGCTCGCCTTAGCCGAAAACACCGAAATCTGACTCGTTGGCTCCTCGCGTCCCGCGAGGGGCCATTTCAACGCGCTTGGGAAAATTGCTGCCCTTCCCAAGCCGCTTATCGAACGGCAGAGTTGGTCAAAAGCCGTCATTCACTGGAAGATCTGCGGAAGTCCGACTTTGGGTCGGAAGCTGTCGCGCTGGGGGTTCGGGCATGGAAATGTCGGGCAATAGCGTGGAATCGGCGGTTCGCTATACCGCATGGTGGTGTGCGGTGACCGGCGGCAATATCGGGCCATAGAGGGAAATCGGCGGGGTTGGCGGAGCGGGAGGGATTCGAACCCTCGATACGCTTTTGACGTATACTCACTTTCCAGGCGAGCGCCTTCGACCACTCGGCCACCGCTCCGCATGCTCTGGAATGGGGGCGTCTAGCGGCTTGTGCCGCCGCTGGCAAGCGTTCAGAATATCCGGCAGGGCACGGCGCATTAATAAAACAGGGTCGCCACATTTGCCGTCGGCCGTCGCCATCGGCAAGGCCGGATCCGCCACCCCCGCCACCAGCGCACATTCGGCACTAATCCCGAGAGAGGCCATGCCGGTTTCGACCGCCGCCTCCCCCTTTCCCAGCCCGACAATGGGGATAACCGAACCGGTGGAAGGAGGGGATATATCCGGGGCAGGCGGCCCCAACCAGATGCCGGGGCCAGATGCCCGGCAGTCTCTCAGAGACCGTTTGAAAATCGCGCGACGCGAATTTGACGGCGCGAACACACTCCCCACTCAGCCGCCCATCGGCAGAATAGTGTAGGCGGCCGGGTGAGGGGGTGGACCGGTACCGATCCGAAAATGCCCGCAACGGCATTTTCCAGACAGGCTCTCAGCTGTTGAGCACGCTTTCGACCAGTACGAGCCCAGGCTCCCCAGGGCAGGCGCGGGCAGTGAAGCCCATTTCGCGTTCCAGCTCGATCGCGGCGTGGTTATCGCGGCTTTCGATGCATTGCAGCTTCTTGACGCCGCGCGCCTTTGCATAGGCCGCGGCATGATCGAGCAGCATCCAGCCGACGCCCCGCCCCTTATACTCCTCATGGATCGAAACGGCGACTTCGGCGACCTCAAGCTTGTCGTCAGCCGCGATCATCGCGCTGCCGACCACGGTGCCGTCGGGATCGATCGCGAGGAAATTTTCCGTCTTGCGATGGTCGACATGGGTCATGGCGGTAATCGTGTCATGCGGCACATGCGCAACGCTGGTCAGGAAGCGAAAGCGCAGATCGGCAGGCGAGACATGGGTGAAGAAACTATCCAGCGCCTCTTCATCCTCCCCCCGGGCAGGACGGACATGAAAATGATATCCGCTGCGGGTGACGAGATCGCGTTCCCACTCGGCAGCATCCGGAACGGCCTGATTTTCAGTGCTCATGACATTCTCCTTCGAGGCAGGACGGTTCGGCCGCCCTATCTTGCGACGCGCTGTAATGCTGCGGGTGCGAACACACCTTGATCAGGATCAACACGTCGTTGCGCAATTTACCTGTTCTCTTGCATCGCGCACAACCCCTACCGAGGTCTATACGCAACACTCCGTTTCCTGCCAGAGGCTTGTTCCATTTCCGTGAAAGCCGGTCCGTGCGAAGCAACGCCTGAAACATAGGGCAAGCAGCCCTTCGCACCCCTAGCCAGCCAATGCCTTTTGCCGCCGCCGCTGAACCGAGGAGCCGATTCCCATTGCCTCGCGATATTTGGCGACGGTGCGCCGGGCGATATCGAACCCCTCGGCGCGCAGCATCTCGACCAGCGTGTCGTCGGACAGGATCTTGCGCGGATCCTCGGCACCGATCAGCGCCTTGATCCGGCTCTTCACCGCTTGCGCCGACACCGCCTCGCCGCCATCGGCCGAGGCGATCGCGCTGGTGAAGAAATATTTGAGTTCGAAAAGACCGCGCGGGCAGGAGAGATATTTGTTGCTGGTGACGCGGCTGACGGTCGATTCGTGCATCCCGATCGCCTCTGCGACGGACCGTAACGTCATCGGCTTGAGATGAGCCACACCGTGACGGAAAAACTCTTCCTGACAGCGAACGATTTCCGTTGCGACCTTGATGATGGTCTTCTGCCGCTGATCCAGTGCACGGAGCAGCCAGTTGGCACTGGCAAGGCAATCGGACAGCCACGCCTTCGACGCCTTGTCCTGCACGCCGCCGGACAGCTCAGTATAATAGCTTCGGTTGACGAGCACATGCGGCAGGGTCGCCGCATTCACTTCGATGACCCACCCCTTTCCCCGCGGCGTTACAAAAACATCGGGGATCACGGTTTGGCTGTCGCTGGAGGCAAAGCGCAGGCCCGGTTTGGGATCATAGCCGCGCAGCTCGCGAATCATGTCGGTGAGGTCTTCCTCATCGACTCCGCAAATCCGTCGGAGCTGCGGCAGCGCCCCCTTGGCCAGCAGGTCGAGATTGGCGATCAGCGTCGCCATCGCCGGATCATAACGATCCGCCTCCCGTGCCTGCAGCGCAAGGCATTCGGCAAGGCTGCGTGCGCCGACACCGACAGGATCGAACCCCTGAACCAGCGCGAGCACCGCCTCCACCTCGGCCAACGGCACCTGCAACGCATAAGCGAGCTGAAGCAGATCGGCCTCCAGATACCCCGCTTCATCGATCTGACCGATAAGCTGGCCCGCGATCAGCAAATCGCGATCCGACAGGCGCAGCCGGGCCTGATCCATCAGATGTTCGTGAAGCCCGATCCCGGCGCCCGCGAAACTGTCCAGGTCCGGCCCGTCCTCGCCGAAGCCGGTGGAGCCGTAGCTATCCGCCATACCCGCATGATGACCCGCGCCCGGCCCCTCCCCGCCGGCCGAAGGGCGATCCGCGCCTTCCTCCGGCCCGGTTTCGACATCGAGCGGGTTTTCCGATGCAACCGCATCGTCCCGCATCATCGCATCGCTGTCGCTTTCCGTCACGGAGCCGGAGGAAATAGGGGCTTCCGTTTCGGGTGTCGCTTCCGGCGCGGCCCCCTCACCCGCATCGCCCTCGCCACCGCGCGAGAGTTCGAGCAGGGGATTACGTTCCAGCTCCTCGGCGATATAGGCTTCGACCTCGACATTGGAGAGCGCAAGCAGCCGGATGGCCTGCTGCAATTGCGGCGTCATCACCAGCGACTGGCTCTGACGCAGGTCAAGGCGCGGTGCCAGCGCCATTATCGCCCGCCTCCCCCGGCCATCGGCATCACATCGAGAAGCTCTCGCCGAGATAGAGCCGGCGCACTTCGGCATTGGCGACCAGTTCGGTCGGGCTGCCCGTGAACAGCACTTTGCCGTCATAGATGATGCAGGCGCGATCGACGATTTCCAGCGTCTCACGCACATTATGGTCGGTGATGAGCACACCGATGCCGCGCGTCCGCAATTGCCGCACCAGATCGCGAATATCGGCGATCGACAGCGGATCGATACCGGCGAAAGGCTCGTCAAGCAGGATGATCGACGGATCGGCCGCCAGCGCCCGCGCGATTTCGCAGCGGCGACGCTCGCCCCCCGACAGCGCCATCGCCGAATTGTCGCGCAGACGTTTCAGGCCGAATTCGTCGAGCAGCTCTTCCAGGCGAATCGCGCGTGCGGCGGCATCCGGCTCGGCCAGCTCGAGCACGGCGCTGATATTCTGTGCCACGGTCATGCCGCGAAAAATCGAGGTTTCCTGCGGCAGATAGCCAAGACCGAGGATCGCGCGGCGATACATGGGCAGGCCGGTAATGTCATGCCCGTCGAGCGCGATGCGGCCGCTATCAGGGCGCACCAGCCCCATGATCGAATAGAAGCAGGTGGTCTTGCCCGCACCGTTGGGACCGAGCAGGCCCACCACCTCGCCCTTGGCGACGGTCAGCGAAATATCGGTCAGGACCGGTCGGCGGTCGTAACTCTTGGCGATGGAAACGACCTCCAGCCCGCCGCGTGCGGCGAGCGCGGCAGCCTCTGCGTCGGCTTCCTGCTGGCCGGGCCGGTCGATCACTGTGATGTCATCCATGACGCGTCCTTGCTGACGTGAACAGGGGTAAGAAAAACCAAGAATCGGACAAGATCGCCCGATTGGCAAGCTTTATGCATGACCGCGCCATTTATGGGCAACCAGGCTCAGCGCACCTAGAGCATTTTCACAAAAATGAAAACAACCAGCCGCCCCGACAAATTGAGTCGAATCGGGTTGTGGAGCCAAACGCCACCGCCAACCTGTGCCGGATCGACCCGCAATAGGGGGATTTAGTTGGATTCCTTATCCTTCGGCACGGTGAAGGTGCCAGTCACCCGGCCGCCACCCTGCCGCACGCCAGCGGCGGAAGCGGCGCGGCCGTCAACGGTGGAACGCCCGCTTTTCAGGTCCATCACCAGCCGTCCGCCGGTCAGCCGATTGCTGTTCTGAGTCAGCTCGACATTGCCGACCATCGTGATGATCCGGTTATTGAGATCATAAATGGCGACATCGCCACGCGCGCGTTCATTGCCACGCGTTACCCGGACATTGCCGGAAGCGTCGATCCGGTCGATCTCTATGCCGCCCACATTGTGATAGGCGACCGTCATGCGGGCCGAATCGAGCGTGAGATTCCCCTGGGTCACATGCACATTACCCGACACGACAACCCGATCGGCCCGATCCTGCACCTCGATCTGGTCGGCCGAGAAATTGACCGGCGCGCTGCTGTCATGCCCGCTCAATATCTGGGCACTCGCGCCATCGGCCAGAGAGCCATACAGAAAAGCGCCGGACAGGCCGAGGCCGAGCGACAGAGAGGCAAGGAAGAACGACCGAACCATGATTACCGCCCTTTGATGGCATTTTGCTCGATACGCAAGCGGGCATTGCCGACCAGAGTGACGGTATGATCGTCAAGATCGGCCCGCAGATGATCGGCATCGAAATTTCCGATTGGAATCCGGCCATAGACGCGACCGGTGCTATTCATATTGCGCGACTTGAGGTCGATCGTCACGTCTCGCGTGGTCAGGCGATAGCCCTGCGCCGAGTCGAACTGCACCGGGCCGACAATCGCCATCCGCTCGGTTTCGAGATTATAGCGCCCCTGATCCGCCTTCAGCACCGCCGCGCCGTCCGTCATCAGCAACCGCGCCGACAGGTCCTTCATCTCCACCACCGGATCACGCGATGTTTTCTGCACGGCCGACCCGGCGCGGAGCGAGAAGGGGCGCCCCTTGCTGTCCTCGCCGCGGTACAGCGCCTCGCGCACCTTCAGCCGCTCGCTCGCGACATCGACTTCATTTTTATCGAGTACGAAGCTGACCTCATTCTTCATGGTGAAAGGCGCCGCGGCAAGAAACGCCGCCAACACCCCCACCCCAACGGGCAGCGCGGTCTTCAACAGCCGGACGGCCCGGTCATGCGCCCCGCCGGGCAGGGCCCAGTGCCGGCGCACGGTTCTTTGGGTTTCGGCCAGACGGGACATTGGCGAATCAGACCCCGGACAAATGATGATGCGACCTGCGCACCTCAGGCATGGGAGAATATATCAATTTCAGGCCAGCCGGCGAGATCGAGCAGCGCCCGGTGCGGCAGGAAATCGAAACAGGCCTGCGCCATTTCCATCCGCCCTTCCCGTACCAGCCGCCGGTCCAGCTCTTCCTTCAGCCGGTGGAGGAAACGCACGTCCGATGCCGCATAATCGCGCTGAGCGTCAGACAGCACCGGCGCGCCCCAATCGGAACTCTGCTGCTGCTTGCTGATTTCCTGACCCAGCAATTCGCGCACAATCTCCTTAAGGCCATGCCGGTCGGTATAGGTGCGCACCAGACGGGACGCGATCTTCGTGCAGTAAACGGGTGCGGCAAGCACCCCCAGATAATGCTGAAGCGCGGCAATATCGAACCGGCCGAAATGAAACAGCTTCAACCGGGCCGGATCGGCGATCACCGCCTTCAGGTTCGGGGCGTCATAGCGGCTGCCCGGGTTGAAACGCACCAGATGTTCATCGCCGCGCCCGTCGCTGATCTGTACGACGCACAACCGGTCGCGCGGGGTGATGAGCCCCATGGTTTCGGTATCGATGGCCACCGGCCCATCCGCCAGCACACCGGCGGGCAGGTCTTCTTCATGAAAATAGACGGTCATGGCACTCCCCTTATCGGTCCGCGCGGCAAAGCTCAATGGTCCGTCCTCACAGGACAGCATGCTTCCGCATCCCCATCTTCCATGATAGGGGACGCGCAGACCATGAGGACCGAACCGAGCGCGCCATGAACGACCTGACCCAGAGCCCCGAAATGCTGATCGCCGCGATGGCCGCCCGCGCGCGGCAGGCGAGCGCCACATTGATGCAGGCAAGCGACGCCGACAAGATACGCGGGCTGGAACTGGCGGCGCAGGCGCTGCGCGACCGGAGCGACGCGATTATCCGCGCGAACCGGCAGGATATGGATAATGCGGCCCAGCGCGGCCTTTCCGGCGCACTGCTCGACCGGCTGCGACTCGACGCGGACCGGCTGGAAGGCACCGCCGCCGGAGTCGAGGCGGTCGCGCGTCTTTCCAATCCGCTGGGCACAGTCATCGATGAGACGGTGCGCCCCAACGGACTGGTGCTGCAACGGGTGCGGGTGCCGCTGGGCGTGATCGGCATCATTTATGAAAGCCGCCCCAATGTGACGGCGGATGCGGCGGCGCTGTGCCTGCGCGCGGGCAACGCAGCAATCCTGCGCGGCGGCAGCGAGGCGATCGAAAGCAACCGCGCCATCCACGCGGCGATGGCAGAGGGAATCGGCGCGGCAGGCCTCCCCGTCGATGCGATTCAGCTCGTCCCCACGACCGACCGCGCGGCGGTGGGCGCGATGCTGCGCGCGGTGGGGCTGATCGACCTGATCGTGCCGCGCGGCGGCAAATCACTCGTCGCCCGGGTGCAGGAGGAGGCCCGCGTGCCCGTGCTTGCCCATCTGGACGGCATGAACACCACCTATGTCCATAGCTCCGCCGACCCGGAAATGGCCCGCGCGCTGGTCGTGAACGCGAAAATGCGCCGCACCGGCATTTGCGGCGCGACCGAAACCCTGCTGTTCGACGCGGCCTTCCCCGCAACGGCCGATGTGGTGAAAGCCCTGCTCGATGCGGGATGCGCGGTGCGCGGAGACGCCGCGATCCGGGCGGTCGATCCGCGCGTGAGCGAGGCGAGCGACGAGGACTGGAACACCGAATATCTCGACGCGATCGTTTCGGCCGCGCAGGTTTCCGGCCTTGATGAAGCGATCGCCCATATCGCCGCCCATTCCAGCCACCATACCGACGCGATCATCGCCACGGACACACAGGCGGCAGAGCGATTCCTGAACGCCGTCGACAGCGCGATCGTGATGTGGAACGCCTCCACCCAGTTCGCCGACGGCGGCGAATTCGGGCTGGGTGCGGAAATCGGCATTTCCACCGGACGCCTGCACGCGCGCGGACCGGTCGCTCTCGAAGGCCTCACCACCTATAAGTGGATCGTCCGGGGCACCGGACAGACCCGTCCCTGAGCGCAGGAAATCGTCTTCTGAACACTATACGATTCAGGAAAAAGAAAAACATTCGCTCTACGCTCGAATGTTGTTATAGTGATTCCCTGACCGTATTGCGCGGCGGATTCTGCATGTCTTTCGTCCGGCATGTTCATCCGAATTTGGGGCGGGCGAAGTGAAAGTGACTTATACGGCATGAGTTTTGACAGAGGTCGCCGCGGACGCGGCAGGGACAAAAGGGACGGTTTCGGCGGCGACGATTTTGGCGGTTTCCCGGATCAGGGCGGCGGTCGGTTTGGCGGCGGTTTCGGTGACAGGGGCGGCTTCGGCGGCGATCGTGGCGGCTTCGGCGGTGGCGGCGGCTTCGGTGATCGCGGTGGCTTCGGCGGCGGTGGCGGCGGCTTCGGCGGTGGTCGCGGCGGCGGCGGTGGCGGCGGCTTCGGCGGTGGTCGCGGCGGCATGCCGGCTCAGGTTGTCGGCGAAGGCACCGGCGTCGTAAAATTCTTCAATGGGCAGAAAGGCTTCGGCTTCATCGTCCGTGATGATGGCGGCGAAGACGTTTTCGTACACATCAGCGCGGTTGAACAGGCGGGTCTCACCGGTCTGGCCGAGGGCCAGCCGCTGGGCTTCACCCTCGTCGATCGTGGCGGCAAGATTTCGGCAACCGATCTCAAGATCGAGGGTGAACCCCTGCCGGTGACCGACCGCCCCCGCACGGAGCAGCCGCAGCGCGGCCCGCAACGGCAGCTGACCGGCGAACGCGCCACCGGCACCGTGAAATTCTTCAACGCGATGAAGGGCTTCGGCTTCATTCAGCGCGATGACGGCCAGCCCGATGCATTCGTGCACATCAGCGCGGTCGAACGGGCCGGACTGCCCACCCTTAATGAAGGGGATCGCCTCGAATTCGAAATCGAGGTCGATCGTCGCGGCAAATATGCCGCTGTCAACCTTCAGTCCAAGGCTGACTGACCAAAACAGGCGCGACGACGGGTACGGCGTCGCGCAGGGCATTTCAGGCCGGATGGATCGATCCGGCGAATCGGAAATGCAAAGGATTTGAGGATAAAGGCCGCCCTCCACAGGAAGGGCGGCCTTTTTCGTCGATTATCGCCCTGTGCCGCCGGAGCCTTAGGGCGGGATCGACATTGCCCTCTGGTCGCCTTCGGCCCCAGCCCTGGCGGCCTGCAAATGGCGCTTTCGCGCGCTTCCGGTGCTCACATACCTTGAGTACGCTCCGCTCCGGATCACG
>SBGG01000102.1 GCA_006226685.1 Sphingomonadales bacterium | reverse complement strand
ATCTGGATCACAAAATACGCAACGCCGGTCACGATCGGCGTAACGAGACCTGCTGGCCTTTTCCCGCTGCGGCCTCCCAACATAGGACGTTGTCGCTGACGACTATATGAAGCTTTCCTCGCAGGCCGATCAACGTCGTCAGTTTCCGGGCAACGCGGATTCCGGACAGCGATGTATCGACCACCAGCGCCAGGCTCTCGCGCGCCAGAAGATACCCTAGGCGGCGATAGCCGAACCGGCAGCGCTCAGCGGCCAGTTCGCGCAGGCGTTGCCGTAGAACACCGTCATCCAGCCTCGTCGGCTCACGCCGACCAGGCTGCACGCCCGACGCTCGCTCAGCCCGTGATGGTCACGAGCATATGCGACAGCCTCCCGCTTCGCGCCGGGCATCACCATTTTTTTGACGTCATATCCTTCAGCACCGCATTGTCGAGCATCGCCTCGGCCAGAAGCTTCTTCAGCTTCGCATTCTCGTCCTCGAGCGCCCAAAGCTGCCGCGCCTCCGACACGTCCAGCCCCCCGAACTTGGCCTTATACTTGTTGAAGGTCGCTGAGCCGATCCCGTGCCGGCGGCACACGTCCGCCGTCGGCATACCCGCCTCATGCTCCTTTAATATCGCGAAGATCTGCTCTTCGCTGAACCTGCTTCGCTTCATTCCGTCCGACTCCTTCGCGTCGGACTCTACTCAAATTCGGTCACATTTCACGGGAGCACGTCAGGTTCCTTTTGCACCCGAGGTAGCAAATGCTACCTCGGGTAAAGAATGGAGCGGGTGGACGGGCTTTCAAAGGCAGGCCCCTCCACCCCGCTCATATTGCAATTAGCCGCAGATCACCATTTGACATCCAGACGAATGCCATAGGTCGCCGGCATGCCGTTCACACGAACATAAAGGCCGTTGCCACCGACACTGGCATATTGCCAGTAATAGGTGCTGAAGACATTCTTACCCCAGAGGCTGACCTTCCACTGGCTGTCGTCACGACCAAGGCTGATGCGTGCGTTGGTGAGCCAGTAATCCTTAGTCGCCTTATAGGCGAGCCCTCCGCCGGACGTCGAATCCCGGTAAATGACATCACCGGCCAGTTCGACCGACATGTCACCGCTCACCGGAAATTTATAGGCCGGTGTCGCATTGAACGACCATTTGGGCGCATTGGGCAAGGTGCTCCCCGAAGCATCATAATAGACGACATCGGGATAAAGGCTGGCAGCGCTGATAGCTGTCCAGTCGGTGATCTTGCTGTTGAGATAGGCACCGCCCGTCGCCAGCGAGAGCCTGTCGGTAATCTGCCAGTTCATGTCCATTTCGGCACCGTAAATGCGCGACTTGGGGATGTTGGTGATACCGGAGATATTGCCGACGAAAGTCACCGCCAGGCCGGACTCCTGCTTGTTCTTGTAATCATAATAGAACACGGAGCCATTGATCTGCATGCCGATGTCCCGCAAGGTCGCCTTCGCGCCCAGTTCATAGGCTGTCAGCTTTTCCGGCTTGTAGGGCACCTGCTGCGACTTGGTATTCGCATTGGCGCCGTTGAAACCGCCCGACTTGAAACCGCTCGACGCGGTCAGATAAACAAGCAGATCCCGTGTCGGCTCGAAATTGAGCCCGGCTTTCCACATCCATTTCTTGGTCGTGATCTTCTCATCAAATTCGGCAAACGTGCCATAAGTCGCCGAATCCGGCAGGTCATCATATACGGAGCAGCCTCCCGGCAGGATGGGATCCGGCTCCGGCAGGCCGGCCGGCACGATCAGATAGGGAATGATGATATTGTTGGTCGCATTTGCCAGCGAGCCATCCCGGTCGTAGGTACAGCCGGTGAAGCTGCGCCGTTCCTCGGTATAACGGACACCGCCGATCAAGCGCAGCGTGCTGGCAAGCTGATATTCCGCATGGGCGAAGCCGGCGATGCTCTCCGTCTTCTGCTTGTAACGGGTCAGCAGCTGGTTGACGCCGAGCGCCTGGGCGAAATAGGAATCACCCATGAAAAAATTATAGGTTTCCTTGATTTTATCCCAGGAATAATAGCCGCCGACGATCCAGGTGAAATCGTCGCTGCCGTTTGAGGCCAGACGAACTTCCTGCGAAAAGACATCAAGCTTGGTGTTGTTGATCGACGCAGAGTCGTTAAGCGCCGCGCCATCCCAGTCGTTGGTCTCGTTACGTCTGAAATTGTCATATGCAGTGATCGAGGTGAAAGCGACCGGCCCCAGATCCAGATCGAGGTGCGCCGACGTCCCTTTCAGTTTGTTGTCACGCTTCGGACGAAACTCCTGCGTCCAATCGGCCGCGCGGATCTTTCCGGTCGAATAGATGGGCGTGCCGACGGTCGGCAGGCTTTGCGCTGTCGGCATGCCGACTTCGGTGCCATCATAAGTTGTCGCGGCGACATTGTCAGACTTATCGCGCAGCCAGTGCCCTTCGAGCAGAAGAGTGCCCACAGAGCCGAGATCAAAATTCACCTTGCCGCGGAAAGCGATCTGGTCCTGGGCGCCCAGTTCCTTGTCGTCGGGACGGGAAAGGCTGCGCTGCCAGCCGCTGGACTGCACGGCCTTGCCCGCGAGGCGAACCTGGACGCCGTTGGCGATCGGACCACTGACGAACGCTTCGGCATCAACCGAAGAGAAGCGACCATATTCGATCGATCCGCCGGCCTTGAAGTCGCGCGTCGGCTTGGCGGTGATGAAGTTGATCTGGCCTGCCGTCGTGTTGCGGCCATAGAGATCGCCCTGCGGCCCCTTGAGCACCTCGACGCGCTCAATATCGAACAGTGCGCCGCGGCTCGCTACCGTGTAGGGGATGGCCACTTCGTCGACATAAAGCCCGACGGTACTCGACGAGTTCACGTAGAAGTTGGAGAAACCGACACCGCGAATGGTGTAGATGGGCGCGCCCTGGGCTCCGGCATCGTTGACGACCAGACCCGGCGTTATCTGGCTAAGATCCTCTGCGGTACTGATCCCCTTATCGACAAGGTCGCTGCCCGAAAAGGCGCTGATCGTGATACCAACATCATTGACGCTCTGCGCACGCTTTTGCGCGGTGACGACGATTTCGCCCATGCCGCCATCACTTGCCGCCGTCTGGGCATGCGCACCGGTCACCGCAAAAGCCAGCACCGATGCACCGAACATAAGCGCGCCCTTCAGCGCAGCCTGCTCTTTGTAGATCATAAAATAGCCCTCTTTTTGATAGTAATTGAAACTCCCGTTCTTCCTGCCTGTAGTGTCTGGCGGGTCTGCGCCCGCCTTTAGCCCCAATTTCTTCGTTATTCCGTCGCTGGCGCCTGCCAGGCCGTTTCGCCGCCGATGATGGTCTGCAACACCTTGATGGTATGGATTTCGGTCACCGGAATGGAGAATGGATTGCGATCGACGACAACGAGATCGGCAGGCTCCCCGGCAGCGATCACGCCGCGCCCATCACCCTCGCCGAATTCCCGGGCCGCATTATCCGTAAACAGATGGATCGCCTGATCGAGAGTGATCTTCTCGCCTTCGCCATAGGCCGGACCGGAACTGTCCCCCGGAGCACGGCGCGCGACCAACGTCTCGATCGCGATCCACGGATTGGGCGAAGGCACGATCGGCCAGTCAGACCCGACGATCACCGGCGCACCGGATTCCAGTCCTTCGCGAACCGGCCAGGCGCGCTTGTTGCGCTCAGCCCCCACGGCCTTTTCGATATCGCTTACAATCGGCTGCGGAAACCACAGATAAGGCGAAAATTCGAGCGTCAGATCGAGCGGCCTGGCGCGGGTAAAATCCTCGGGATCAACAAAAGTCAGGTGGCCGACCTGATGGCGCGGACCGCCCATTCCATTGGCCTTGCGCGCAGCGGCGATGGCATCGATCGACGCACGGACCGCCCAATCCCCGGCGGCATGGAACTTGGCGATCACGCCTTCCCTGTCCAGCCGGGTCACCATCGCGTTCAGCCTCTCAGGCTCGACCATCAGCAACCCGCGCGGCGGAGCGCCTGCCGTCCCGCCCGGCTCATAAGGATGCAGCATCGCGCCGGTGTGGCTCTCGGTCGGCACGCCATCCATGAAGATCTTCACGCAGTCCATCTTGTAATTGGGGCGTTGATAGTTCGCGCGATCAGCCAAAAGCTCATCGAAGCCGAGGTTCGGATATTTGGCGTAATTCCAGACGAGACAGCCCCGCACACGCTGCTTGAGCCTGCCCTCGTCAGAAAGGGTCATATAGGCCTTCAGGATAGAGTCATCGACAATCGCGTCCTCAAGCGCCGTGATGCCATTGCTTACCATGATATCGAGCGCGGCCCCGAGCGCCGCCACCGAGGCTTCCCGCGTGGGCGCGGGTATCTTGCCGCGAATAAGCCCGTTGGCGCCATCGCGCAGAAGGCCGTTAGGCTGCCCCTTGGCATCCCTTTCGATGATACCGCCGTTCGGATTGGGCGTATCGCCGGTAATCCCGGCGATCTCGAGCGCCTTGCTGTTGACCCACAGGCTATGCCCGCTGGTATCGACCAATATCACCGGATTATCGGGCGAGACCGCATCCAGTGTCGCGCGATCCAGTTCGCCGTTCGCAAATTGGGCCGCAGTCCATTGTCCCCCCTGAATCCATTCACCGGGTTTCGCCTTGGCGACGCAGGCCGCAACGGCAGCCTTTACCGTCTCCGCCCCCGCATCCTGGGCAAAACGGCAACTGGTGAGGAGCATACCGGCATTGAACGGATGCACATGCATGTCATGAAAGCCTGGGAAGACCGTCGCCCCCTTGAGATCGACCTGCCGTGCGCCCTTGGGCAGCGCCAGAGCAACGTCCGCCGCATCACCGACAGCGACAACCTCGCCATCCTTCACGGCAAGCGCTTCGGCCCACCCCGCTTCACCGTAAACATGTCCATTGACGAACATATAGCTGCCTGCATCCGCGAATGCCGTCTGAGCGCCCGTCAGTGCAAGCCCTCCGATCAACGCCAGCGCACCGCTTCGCACCGCATGTCGTGAAGCAACGGAAAACAGATAAAGATTGTTCATGACCACCCCCGCCATAACTCAACTACGGTCGAGAATATTTCAGGACTAAAGTTTGTCAACGGGATTTCACAATATTATACCGCAATTGCAAAATTGGAACGCAATCCCATGCCAATCCCATGCCGTTACAACGCATGAAATTTCGATAAATTATTTATAATCATAATCTTATTTGATTGCTAAAGGAAAAATCCGCCGTTCTCGCGATTGCAAAAAACCTTCTGTCCCCAAGCCAGAAAACCAAAGCACATTGTGGCGCCATCGCTTATGCCGATCAAATCAGATCCGGATAATTGTCGATTTATAGCGAATTCGCATCTCAAGACGGCAAGGCCGACTCCGTGGGCTTTCAAGGATTGCGCCCGGTTTCGGGGCCGCTTTTTCGTGAGCGTGACGACAAGAAGGGCACCAGCCTGACCCTTTGGGATCAGAAATGGAAACAGATGCCGTCGCCTGTCATCGAGGACAGTTTTAACCTGGACGGCCTGCCGCACGGCGGCGCCGGCACAAACCAGCGAAACCTCGGCCAAGCAAAACCTCGGCGCGAGCCGCAATCGCCTTCCCCTTTGCCCATGCCCCCGACGTTTCCCCACCCCATGACCGGCTATCCCGCGAAGAAAGCATGATCGGGGCCGCCAAGTCAAAGCCGGCTCGAAGCTCGAAG
Source organism: Sphingomonadales bacterium (assembly GCA_006226685.1). Classification (GTDB taxonomy): domain Bacteria; phylum Pseudomonadota; class Alphaproteobacteria; order Sphingomonadales; family Sphingomonadaceae; genus Sphingobium. The sequence continues at coordinate 3,331 of SBGG01000102.1, read as the reverse complement.
CGCCCGGGAGCTATACATGCATTGCCACCGTGGAGGGCCGGATCCTCGTACCCCGCACGGAGAGCCACAATCCGCAGACGCGGGAAATTCCCGAAGATGCGGTCGCACTGACACTGCCGTTATTCGCCAATATCGAAACCGCTCTGGCCGCGGTTGAGACAAGCCTTACCGAGACGCTGCGCCATGCGGATGGAACCGCATTCCGGCGCACCCACCGCCGCCGGATCGGATCGTCGCCCGGCGCGCGCCGGAACGCCGCGAAGATCAGCGACGGAAATAGCGACTGCCCGGGCAAACGCCCGCCACCGAGGCCCGACTGAAGCCGCAGAACATATCCCGATACTCAACTTTTATCGAGTATAACCCCCAATAGCACCCGCTTCACCGGTCATTTCCACCTCTTCCTTCGGCGGTAGAAAGGCCGGGATATAAAGCCCGAGATAGGCACAGGCCACCTTTTTCGCTTCTTCGCACATCTCCGGCGTAATGATCCCGTCATCACTTACCGAGAGACAGAACATCAAATCCGCGATCTCCACCGCGTGATAAAATATCCGATCGCGGTCCGGAAAGACCGGAAGCTGGAAATACCGCCCGATGTTCAGCTGAAAGGAGCGCCCGATCTCATAATCGTTATTCCGGTCCGACCGCTTGATTTCCGGGGGAGATTTCGGCCCGAGCAAAAGCTGGCGCGCCGCCTTGTGCGTGTTGAAGAAGTTCACGCCCCGATCAATCGCCACGCCGACCACGTCCATCCAACTGTTAATCGGGCCATCCATCAGGCGAAGCTGATCATCCAGAAGCTCCTGCCCCATGGCCGCACTAAGACCCGCATAGACACTCGAAATATTGTCAAAAAAATGATAAGCCGAACCCTTCGGCACGCCCGCTTGGGCGGCCACATCGCCCAGGCTCAGCTCATCCAGCTCATGCGTTTCCAGCAGCAAACGCGCTGCATCAAGCAATTGCTGGCGGCGTAGTCGTCCGCGCGCTTGCATATGGGTCTTCCTTCCTGCCATTCCGTTATATCTCGCTTCATTCAATGCCCTTGGAGCCTGTCCGGCAGACCAGCCCGATCTCGTCCGCGCCGCCTAATTCGCTCCGCACCTCTCTAAACCCTTGACCTCCAAGAAGTCGACTATAGTCTAATTATGGACCGGCACGGTTGATTATAGATTCAAGAGGAGTCGCGTTGCAATGACACTGTCGGATTATGTTTCCCATGATGCTCTGAGCCTGGCCGCCCTGGTCAGCAGCGGGCAGGTTCAGCCCGCCGAACTTATCAACATCGCACTCTCCGCATGTGAAAAAGTCAACCCGGCGATCAATGCCGTGCTGGAAACCTGGCCCGCCGACATGCCGGACTATATCAACGCCATGCCTTCCGAGGCGCCCTTCCGCGGCGCCCCCTTTCTAATCAAGGACGCGGTGCTGCACATGGCTGGTCGCAAAAGCGAGATGGGCAGCCGTCTCGCCGCCGGTCTGGTTTCCCCGACGGATTCGGACCTGATGGCCCGTTTCCGCGCTGCGGGCCTTTTGACCTTCGGCCGGACCACCTCACCGGAAATGGCCTATAGCGCGACCACGGAATCCGCCCTCAACGGCGCGACGCGCAATCCCTGGAACACCAATCACAGCGCCGGCGGATCCAGCGGCGGATCCGCTGCAGCCGTCGCGGCCGGGATCGTTCCCCTCGCCCACGCCAATGACGGCGGCGGTTCAACCCGTATTCCTGCCGCCAGTTGCGGCCTGTTCGGCCTCAAACCCTCGCGCGGGCGTGTACCGATCGGCCCGGATGGCGACGAAGGACTGAACGGCATGGGCGCCGAACTCGCCGTGAGCCGCACCGTGCGCGACAGCGCCGCCGTGCTCGACTGCGTGCAAGGCGCCGCGACAGGCGACCCATTCATCATCATGCCCCCGGCACGGCCCTATCTGAAAGAAGTAACGACCGATCCCGGCTCGCTTCGCATCGGCCTGATGATCGATCCATTCGGCGGACCGAAGACCGACCCCGTCGTGGCCGATGCGGTCAACTCCGTAGCGCGGCAGTGCGAGGCGCTGGGCCACAAGGTTTCGGTTTCGGATGCAAAACTCGGCATCAGCTGGGATGGCTTCATACTCGCCAATACACGAATCTGGGCCGCCAACCTCGCCATCTGGATCGACGCGCTGGCTGGAGCGACCGGACGGCCGGTCGATCTCACCACGCTGGAGCAGCAGACCCTTGCCTGCTATCACTATGGCAAGAGCGTCAGCGGCGTAGAGCTTCTCTCGGCATTGGCGGCGCGCAACGCGATCTGCCGCAGCCTCGGTGACTGGTTCACCCGCAACGACATCCTGATGTCTCCCACCCTGCCGACATTGCCGATCACCATCGGCTGGTTCGACGATCACGCCGGGGGACTGGACGGACTGGGATGGAGCGAACTGGTGTTCGATTATTCTCCGTTCACGCCGGTCTTCAACGTCTCGGGATTGCCGGCGATGTCGATGCCGCTCGCTCATGACGCGGCCAGCAACCTGCCGATCGGCATCCATTTCGCGGCGGCATTCGGACGCGAAGACATGCTGCTGCGCCTTGCCGGACAGCTGGAGCAGGCGATGCCCTGGTCCCATCGCAAGCCCCCCGTCTGGGCAGGCAATGCCTGACCCCACTCTCACTTCCCTCTTTCATCGCGGCTTCATGCAGGAGTGATTTCTCATGGCCCGTACCGGCTTTTATTCAAACGAACGTACTTTCTGGCACAGCACCGGCATGCAGATTCTCTTCATGCCGGTCGGTGGCTGGGTTCGGCCGACGGGCAGCTCTATCGGCGCGGAGACGCCCGAGGTGGTCCCGCCTTTTTGGCTGTTCGGCGTCAGCACCTATGGCCCAGAAATGGGGTTGCGGATAACGGAGGGATTGGGTCTCGTCGTAGTGACGTAAGGAACGCAGATGAGACCCAATCCCTCCAGCCAAAAAACCGGCTGCCAAGCCCACCAAGAAGCTCGCCGAGGCGGTAGTGAAGGATATTCGCCGGGCCACGCGCCGGCATTTCTCGGCTGAGGATAAAATCAGGATGGACTTGTACCGGATTTGCGCCGGTTCCCTGAGCGATTAGAGCTCGCAACAGGAGACCGACGAGATGATCAAGCATACAGCAGAGTTCAAGCATGAGGCGGTGCGCATCGCGCTGACGAGCGGGTTACCCCGCGACCGGGTCGCATCGGATTTGGGGATAGGGAAGTCGACGCTAGGTCGCGTTGACAAAAGACTTCAGCCATAGGCGTGCGGCGGCAAGGTTGAGGAAGCTCTCGAACGATAGGACGGTCTTGTCGTAGCGGGTGG